>JALSGW010000377.1 GCA_026982585.1 Alphaproteobacteria bacterium
CGGTCCCATCGTGCCGCTGGTGGCCGAGACCGGCGGCATCAACGCCATGATCGTGGACAGTACCGCGCTCGCCGAGCAGGTGTGCGACGACGTCCTGCAGAGCGCCTTCCGCTCCGCCGGCCAGCGCTGCTCGGCGCTGCGGCTGTTGTGCCTGCAGGAGGACACCGCGGATGCGGTGCTGCGCATGATCGAGGGAGCGGCCCGGGAGCTCCGCCTGGGCGATCCCCGCGATCCCGCCACCGACATCGGCCCGGTGATCGAGGCCGAGGCCAAAGACAACCTGCTCGCCCATGTGGAAGCGATGCGCAAGCGGGCGACGCTCCGCTTCGCCGGCGCCGGGGTGGAGGGAGCCCTCGCCCGCGGGCACTACGTAGCGCCCCACATCATCGAATTGTCCGACCCCTCGGAGCTCACCCGGGAGGTGTTCGGGCCCATCCTCCACGTGGTGCGCTACCAAAAGGACGGGCTCGATACGCTGCTCGCCGCCATCCGCGCCACCGGCTACGGGCTCACCCTCGGCATCCACAGCCGGCTGCACAGCACCGCCGCCCACATCATCGACCAGCTCCCGGTGGGCAACGTCTATGTGAACCGCAACATGATCGGCGCGGTGGTGGGCACCCAGCCCTTCGGCGGCTCGGGACTGTCGGGGACCGGGTTCAAGGCGGGCGGCCCCGCCTATCTCACCCGCTTCGCGCTGGAACAGGTGGTGAGCGACAACATCGCGGCCTCGGGCGGCAACGCGAGCCTGCTTGCAGAGACGGGGGAGCGGTGGTGAGGTCCGCGCCATCGAAAGCGGGCCGCGTCCCCGGTGGTGGGAGCAAAGCGCAGCATGGCGGCGGCGGAGCCGGATGTCAGCGAGGCCCTGCGGGCGGTCGCGGCGCGTCGCGATCCGGAGGCCTTCGCGCGTCTCTTCCGTCACTTCGCGCCGAGGCTCAAACGCTACCTGCAGAGCCGCGGCCTCGACCGGCAACGGGCCGAGGAGCTCACCCAGGAGGTGTTGCTCACCGTCTGGGAGCGGGCCGGCCGGTTCGACCCCGCGCGGGCCAGCGCCTCCACCTGGATTTTCACCATCGCCCGCAACAAGCTGATCGACATGCGCCGCAGGGAGGAGCGCGCGCCCGTCCCCGAGCAGTCGGAGGAGCTCGCGCTCGACGAGGAGGTGCTCTTGGAGAGCGCGCAGTCCGCCGAACGACGCGAGCGGCTTGCCCGCGCCCTGGCCGAGCTGCCTCCGGAGCAGGCCGAGGTGCTGCGCCGCTTCT
>JALSGW010000378.1 GCA_026982585.1 Alphaproteobacteria bacterium
CCCCCACCATGTGCGCCCTCCTCGCCATTGCTGCCGAACCGCTCCTAACGCCGCCCGTAGCGCTCCGCCAGGGGCGCGGTTGACGGACCTCGTCCGCTGTCCTTATCAAGCCGCGGGAAGCCGCTTCGTCCTACCGTCACGCGGGGGAGGCGATGAACGCCACAGCACAACCACCCCTCACCCTGTCCTGCTTCTCCGTCGCGGACCATTACCCGCCGGAAACCTATCCGGGACATAGGCGCACGGTCGCCCAACTCTACGAGCAGCTGCTCGAGGAGTGCCTGCTCGCCGAAGAACTCGGCTATGAGATCTTTTTCGTGGCCGAGCATCACTTCAGCGAATACGGAGCCGTGCCCAATCCGGCGGTCTGGCTGGCGGCGGCGGCCGCCCGCACCCGTCGCATCAAGCTCGCCCCCGCGGTGGCCATCCTGCCCTTCCGCAATCCCATCCAGGTGGCGGAAGACTACGCCATGGTGGACCAGCTGAGCGGCGGACGGCTGGTGATGGGGGTGGGCTCCGGATATCTCGCCCACGAGTTCCAAGGTTTCGGGGTCGACCCCCAGGCCAAACGCTTGCTGTTCGACGAGGGGCTCGAGCTTTTGTGCCGCCTGTGGTCGGGAGCGCCGGTGCGGCATGCCGGGACCTACCACGGGCTCGATCAGGTGACGCTCAACGTCCGTCCCGCCGGCGGGCGCCGTCCTCCCGTCTACATCGCCGTGTTGCGGGAGGAGGCCGCCTATCACGTCGGACGACGGGGCTGGAACCTCATGACCGTTCCCTATGCGACCGTGGACCGGTTCGAGGACATCGGCCGTCTGGTGGCGGCCTATCGTCGGGGGGTGCAGGAGAGCGGAGCGAGCGGCGACGTGCTGGTGGCGCTGCACACCCATGTGGCGGAGACCGACGCCCAGGCCCGGCGGGAGGCGGAGGCGGCCTTCAACCTCTATGTGGAGACCCGCAAATACGCGCGCCGGCAGACCTACGACGATATCATGCGCAGCGGGCTGTCGCTGATGGGCGGCATCGCCACCGTGGCCGACAAGCTGGCCCGGCTTCGGGCGATGGGGGTGGACCACGTGCTCGCGCTCTACAATTTCGGCGCGCTGGCACCCGAGCTCGCCGCCGCCTCCCTGCGCCGGCTGGCCTGCGAGGTGCGGCCCAGGGTGGAGGGCCGGGCCCAGGCCGCCTCGTGAGATGTGGGATGCCGTGGCGATCTTGACCCGCGACAAGCTGGCCCGCGGCTGGGTGCGCCGGATGATCG
>JALSGW010000379.1 GCA_026982585.1 Alphaproteobacteria bacterium
TCCTGCCGCCAGTCCGCGCCGCGCATGCGTTCCCCCCTACGTCGACCGCCCCGTCTCTCGGCATTTTACCGGTCCACTTGTCGGTTCCCGGGGTTGTTCAACGGCCTGTTAGAGACGCGTCTTCGCCCTGGGCGTCTCGCCGGCGAGCGGCTTCGTTCCCGCCGCAGGCCAGGCCAACCCGACCCACACCCTCGTCCGACGCGCGCTTCGGCGCGCCGATCATCTGTCCGAACACCTGCGTTGTGCCTGGGCACACGGTGCGGCATCTTCCTGTATCCAGAACCGGCGCCGTTGCGGGATCCAGGGCCGGGTGCGCCTTGCCCTGGCATGGGCCTGCCCTATGATGCGCGGGCACCGGAGCGCGGCTGAGGGAACCGCAGCCATCCCGCCTCGAACTTGATGCCACCCCTGGACGCCCTTGCCCCCTACCTCGTGCTCGCGACCCTGCTCGCGGTGATCGCCGCCTTCATCGCCGAGCGCACGCGGGTGGAGTTCGTCGCCCTGGGCGCGGCATCCTTTCTGCTGGTCGCCGGGGTGCTGGAGATCGGAGACGTGCTGCGCGCGCTCGCGAACCCCGCACCCTTCACGGTGGCCTGCATGTTCGTGCTCTCGGCCGCTCTGGAGCGGACCGGGGTGATCGAGGACCTCGGCAAGGCGGTGGCGGCGGTGGCCGAGATCCGCCCGCTGTCCGCCCTGGTCCTGATGATGCTGGCGGTGGCGGGGCTGTCGGCGTTCGTCAACAACACGCCGGTGGTGGTGGCGCTCACGCCCATCGTCATCGCCCTCGCCCATCGCGTCGGCGAGCCGGCCTCGCGCTTCCTGATCCCCCTTTCCTATGCGGCGATCATGGGCGGCACCATGACCCTGATCGGCACCTCGACCAATCTGGTGGTGGACGGGGTGGCGCAGCGACACGGACTCGCCGCCTTCACCCTGTTCGAGATCGCCTGGATCGGATTGCCCCTCACCCTCGCGGGCGTGGTCTACATGGCGCTGGTCGGGCGCCGCCTGCTCCCGAGCCGCGACACCCTGGCCGAGCTTCTGCCCGACCCCAACAAGCGGCAGTTCCTGGCCGAGGTGCTGGTGCCGCTGGGATCCCCGCTGGTGGGCCGCACGCTGGAGGAAGCGGGCCTTGCGAGCAAGCTGGGGGCCCGGGTGATCGACCTGTTGCGCGGTGATTTCTCGCTCGGACCCGAGGCCGCCACCACCACGCCGCTCGAGCCCGGGGACCGGGTGTTGCTGCGCACCCAG
>JALSGW010000380.1 GCA_026982585.1 Alphaproteobacteria bacterium
CGTATGCGAGGTGCAGCGGCTGGTATGGGCGGAGCTGGCCGAGCTCGGGGCACGGCGGTTCGCCCTGCTGGGAGCCCTGCTGGCTCCGGAGGAGGGCGACCGCGGGCGCCTTCGCAAGGCCTCGGATCCGGACGCGCTGTGGGAGCTGGCGTTCCACCGCTGGACCGGGGTCCAGGAGCTCTGGCTGCAGGAGCTGGAGGGATGGGCGCGGTTCGCCCTCAAGGCGCAGGAGCTTTGGGTGCGGGGCTGGGTGCTGCCGCTGTGGGGCGCCGAGGAGGCGCCTGCGGCGGAGACGGGCGCGCGGCCGAGCGGGGCCAACGACCCCGAACACGGGTCCACGCGCGGCACCACCGCGCCGGCGCGGAACCGCGACCAAGGGCCCGATCGCTCCCCGCCGGCCGAGCCGCGCTCCGCTCCGGGCGGACCTGCCTCCTCCGCCTGAGCCGACCCGCGAGCCCGGGTGAATCTGATGCGACAATCAGTCCGATCTATATGCCCTCTTGCTGAATGACGCGGTGCGCCTATAATTGTGGCAGCGCAGCAAGGGCGGGAACGGTTCCCGCCTGCTGCCGGCGAGTTTCCCGGAAGCCTCCCTGAACCACCGATCCGCAAAGGATCGGCACTTGGCCCCGAGGGATCGTCCTTCGGGGCGTTTTTTTGGTCGCTCTGCGGGCGGTCCTGCGCGCCGTGGAGGGCGGGCGGGCCCGCCGGGTCGAGCGGATGGCCGCGTGCATCAGGACGTGCACCCGTGCCACCCCATCCCGCGCCGGATCACGCCACGCGTCAGGACGTGTCCCGGCCGAGCTCGTGGAGCAGGGCGATGTGGCTTTCGATGCCGCGCCGGTAGCAGATCAGATCGAACTTTTCGTTGGGGCTGTGGGGCCCGTCGTCGTCCAGGCCGAAGCCGATGAGCAGGGTGTCGATGCCGAGCTCCTCCTTGAGCATCGCCACCACCGGGATGGTGCCCCCGCAGCCGATCCGGGCCGGAGGATGTGGGAACACCTGGCTGAGCGCGCGCTCGGCCGCCCGGAAGAAGGGGCTCTCGGCCGGGATCCGGATGGGGGCGGCGGCGGCGAGCGGGCGGATCTCCAGCCGGTAGCCTTGCGGGGTGCGCGCCTCCAGGGTTTGCCGAAGCCGGGCCAGCACCGTCTCGGGGTCCTGGTCGGGCACCAGGCGCAGGCTCAGCTTGGCGAAGGCGCGGGCCGGGATCACGGTCTTCTGGCCGGCACCGGTGTAGCCGCCCCAGATCCCGTTGACGTCGAGGGTGGGGCGGGCCCACAGACGTTCGGCGACCGTGAACCCCTCCTCCCCCTCCGCGCGGGTGATGCCCACCGCGCCGAGGAACTGCTCCACGTCGAAGCCGATCTCCCGCCATGCCTGGCGTTGCTGGGGATCGAGCTCCCGCACCGTGTCGTAGAGACCCGGGATCTGGATGCGGCCCTGGTCGTCGTGCAGGGAGGCGATCATCCGGGCGAGCGCGTGGATGGGGTTGGGGGCGACGCCGCCGTAGAGCCCCGAGTGGAGGTCGACCGCGGCTCCGGCGAGTTCGAGCTCGACGTAGAGCAGGCCGCGCAGCATCTGGGTGATCGCCGGCCGGTCGGGGCCGAGCATGGTGGTATCGGAGATCACCGCCACGTCGGCCGCCAACTCCTCGCGGCGCCGGCGCAGATAGGGGGCGAGGTTGGGGCTTCCGCTCTCCTCCTCGCCCTCGATGAGGAAGGTGATGGAACAGGGCAGCTCGCCGGCGCTCGTGCGCACCGCCCGGAGCGCCTCGATCATGGTCATGAGCTGGCCTTTGTTGTCCACCGCCCCGCGGGCCACCAGCCGCGGTCCGGAGGGGCCCTCCTCGGTGACCGGCTCGAAGGGGGGATGGCGCCATTCCGCGAGCGGGTCCGGGGGCTGGACGTCGTAATGGCCGTAGTAGAGCAGATGGGGCCGGCCGCTTCCGCCCCGCGCCCACACCACCGGATGGCCGTCCGTTTCCTCCACCGCCACCACCAGCCCGAGCCCGGCGAGCTCCCGGGCCAGCCATTCGGCGGCCCGCCGGGTGTCGGCCCGATGCGCGGGGTCGGTGCCCACGCTCGGGATGCGAAGAAGCGCGCACAGCCGTGCCACGCTCGCGTCGAAGTCGCGGGCCGCCTGCGCCCGCGCCGCCTCCAGGGACAAGGTCATCGTTCGTCTCCCTCCGATCCTTCCCCTTGTCGCTGCCGCTGCACCCGCACCAGAACAAAGGTCACATTGTCGCGGGCTTGTCGCTCTTCGACGGCCAGGGCGAGCAGCCGGTCGGCCGCCCGCTCGAGCTCCGTCTCGGCGAGGAGAACGTCGCGGATCTCGGCGTCATTCAGCTCGCCGGTGAGCCCGTCGCTGCACAGCAGGAACAGATCGCCCTCCGCAAGCCGGCCCGCCGCCCGGTCCAGCACCAGCTCCTCATCCACGCCCACCGCCCGGGTGAGCCGGCTCGCGAGCGGGTGCCGGCGGGCGTTCCAGTCGTCCATGCGGCCGCTTCGCACCAGCTCGGCGGCGAGATTATGGTCCGTGGTGAGCCATGCGAGATCGTTGCCGCGCACCAACCCGATGCGGCTGTCGCCCGCCCACAGCACCCGCCAGCCCGGTGGTTTGACCAGCAACACCGCCACCGTGCTGCCGCTCGGCCCGAAACCGATCGCCTCCCCGAGGAGCCGCTCGTGCACCGCCTCGATGGCGCGCACCATCATCGATTCCACCTCGCGCGGGGGCAGGCCGGCCGGCAGCTGGAGCGCCGCCTCGGCCAGCAGCCGGCTGGCCCGCTCGCCGCGCACCAGGCCTCCCATGCCGTCGGCCACCAGCCACAGGCCGAGATCCGGACGCAGGGCGAAGGCGTCCTCGTTGTGGGCGCGCACCGGTCCGGCGGCGCTGCGCGCCGTGGCTGCAAACCGCCAGCCCAGGCTCATGCCGCTCTCATCCACGCCATCCGGAGCAGAAACGGCGCCCGCGAGCCTTTGGGGGGTGTTGCCGCATCGATGATTCTCCCGCGCCCCGAGGCCGGCTCCGACCGCCGGCGTCCCGAATTCCTCTAGCCCCGGCCGGTGGTCGGCGGAAGGGGCGCGAGCGGCGAGCTGCTTTGCGGAAACCTTTCCTGGAGGGTTCCTGCCCGCAGGTGCAGGGCACCTCCGGCGGGTATGGCGATGTCCAGCATGGCCGCATCGGGGAGATCAAGATAGGCGCAGCAGAGGGCGCCGTTGATGGTGCCGTGGGCGACGAGCAGAATCCGGGCCTGCGGGGGTTGGCGGGCGAGCCAGCCGCGCGCGCGGGCGAACACCGCGGAGCGGCTTTCTCCGCCGGGCGGCGCCACGGCGAAGCCGGATTGCACGCACAAGAGCCAGCGCTCGCGATCCCGCGCTTCGATGTCGGCGGCGGTGAGGCCGTCCCAAGCACCCCAGCCGATCTCCCGCACCTCCGGATCGAGGCGGATGCGCTCGGGCGCAAGACCGAGCTGCTCAAGCAGCAGCACCGCGCTCTGCCAGGCGCGCGGCAGCGGGCTCGCCACCAGCTCGAAGTCGTGGAGCCGTGCGCCGAAGCGGCGTCGCAGTTGCCGGCCGAGCCGCCGCAGCTGGGCGATGCCGGCGAGGGTGAGGGGGGAATCCCGATGCCCCTGGAAGCGGCCGGTGCGGTTCCACAGGGTCTCGCCGTGGCGGACCAGAATCAGCTCGAGGTCGGGGCGCACGGCTCAGCCCTCGGAGAGCAGCGGGACCCCGAGGAGAGGCCCGTGCAGCAGGACCAGCACCAGGTAGAGGGCGAGGGCGCCGGCGATGGGAGCGGGGCCGATCTCCCGAAAGGCCAGTCGCTGCCGCCCTTCGAGGATGGCCTGGAAGGGCAGATTCGAGGTGGTTTGGTAGAAGATGCCCACACCGGGTCCGCCCTCCCGCAACCGCCGCCGGTCGACCAGCGCCGGACCCAAAGTGAAGGCGGCGAAGAGGGCCGCGAACAACCACAGGGCGGCGAGATCGTCGGCCGCCAGCAGATGGCCCAGCGCCCACAGGCTGACCGCCCAGGAGAGCGGATGGCGGGTGACCCGCACGATACCGCGCACCGCCTCCGCCCCAGCGCTCTCCTCGCGGCGACCGGAGAGGGGCGGATCCAGGGCGGCGAGCCCGGCCACCAGCAATAGCGCGGCCGGAAGCGGAAGCACCAACGCCAGCGCGAGAAGCGCGTCGGGCGGCTCCCACAGCGCCAGCTCCGGCGCCCGGCGGTACGCCGCGATCAACCAGGCGAGGGCGGGCAACTCCGCTCCCAGCCCCAGTAACCGACGGCCGCGCTCGCCCCGCGGCATGCCGCGCCAAGAGGGCAGCGGTGCGGCCGCGAACAGGAGATGGAGCACGAGAAAGGCGATCGCCGCCAGCTGGAGTTCCAGCACCGCCGGCCCACCGCGCGCAACCGAAGGCTGCCTAGCACGTCCGCGGCCCGCCATCCACGGGCGCGCGCCGCCTCCTCAATCGCACCGGCCGCGGCCCAGTCTCCAGAGCTCGACCACCAACAGGCCGAGCGTCCCCAGGGCGAGCGGCAGCATGTAGTAGATCGCCCGGAACAGGATGAGCGCGCCGAACAACGCCGCGGTGAGCTGTTCGGGAGGTGCGATCAACAGCAGCACGGCACCTTCGAGCACCCCGAGCGAGCCCGGCACCTGGCTCAACAGGCCGAGCGCCAGCGCCGCCACCAGAATCGCCAAGGTCTCGTGATAAGCGAGCGCCAGCTCCGGCGGCAGCAGCACGTGGAGGGTGGCGGCGATGCCGGCGAGATCGCCGATTCCGAGGGCGATCAAAAGCAGGGTGATGCGCCATTCCGGAAGCTCCACCACCTGACCCAAAAGCCGCAGCCGGCGGCGCAGCACCGAGACCAAGAGCAGGATCACCGCCACCCCCGCCAGCACCAGCAGGCCGAGCAGTCGGAACCAGGAAGGCGCGAGCCCGGTTGCCGCCGCCAGCACCTCCGGCCAGGCCAGCAATACGATCCCGCCCAGGGTGGCCATGCCGAGGCCGAAGGCGCTCGAGAAATAGAGCTGGATTTTCATCACGTCGAGGAAGGTGAACCCCTTGGCGCCGTAGAGCCGGTAGCGGACGGTGGCGCCGATCAGGATCGCGAATCCCACCGCGTGGGCGATCGCCTGGGTGATGAAGGAATAAAGCGCCACCGCTTGAAAGGGGGCGGTGCGGCGCACGAACCGCACGGCATAGTACTCGTAGCCGATCAGGGCGGCGAAGCTGAGGGCGGTGAAGGCGACGGCGAGCAGGATGGGCTCGGGACCGACGGCTGTGATTTCGCGCAGGAGCTCTTCCAGGGTCAGTCCGAGCGCCCACCGTCGCAACACCCACAACGCCACCAGGAACACCAGGGTTCCGAACAGCAGCGACCACAGGCGCTTGAGTCTTGCAGGGGTATAGCCGGCCGGGGCGGCCGGCCGGCACGCCGCCGCCGATGCGCTGCGCTCGGGCGTCGCAGCCGGTGCGGCGGTGCAGGGTGCGAGCAGGGCGGTCTCGCAAGCGGCTGACTGTCCGGCTTCCCTCATCGGACTCCGGCCGGCCGGTGGAGGTGGGCTCATCTTCCGGGCAAAAGGTTAAGCCAAGGCAAAGAGGCCGGTCAGCCGGATCCGCTGCGGCGGGCGATCCAGTCGCGCACCCGGAATTTCAGCACCTTGCCCATGGCATTGCGCGGCAGCTCGTCCATGAACACCACCTCCCTCGGATGTTTGTATCGGGCGACGCGGCCCCGGAACAACGCCAGCACCTGTTCTTCGTCGAGGTCGGGGTCGGCGGGCACCACCACCGCGACCGGTACCTCGCCCCAGCGCGGATCGGCCCGACCCACCACCACCGCGTCGCGGATGCGGGGGCACTCCCGCAGCACCGCCTCGAGTTCGGCGGGGTAGATGTTCTCGCCGCCGGAGACCACCACGTCCTTCTTGCGATCGACGATCCAGATGTCGCCCTCCGGATCGCGAAATCCCACATCTCCGCTGCGCAGCCAACCGTCGGTCAACGCCTCCCGGGTCGCCGCCTCATCGGCCCAGTATTCGGTCATGACGTTCGGTCCCCGGATCCACACCTCGCCGCGGCGGCCGGGGGGCAGGTCGCGACCCCGTGCGTCGACGATGCGGATCTCCACATGGAGCGCCGGCTTGCCGGCCGCGCCGGGTTTGCGCAACGCGTCCTCGGCCCGCTGGTAGACGGCGATCGGCGCGCTCTCGGTCAGCCCGTACACCTGGGCCGCCGGCACCCCGCGCCGGTTGAAGGCCTCGAGCAGGTGGAGCGGCACGGTCTGGGAGCCGCAGGCGATCATCCGCAAGCAGCCGAGGTCCACCTCGGGCCACAGCGGATGGTCCAAAAGCGCCTGCATGGTGGCGGGGACCAGCACCGTGAGGGTGGGCCGGTGGGTGCGGATCGCCTCGAGGGTGCGGCCGGGATCGAAGCGGGGGAGCAGGATCACTTCGGCACCCGCATGCAGGGCCGGGGTGGTCTGGATGTTGAGCCCGCCGACATGGAAGAGGGGCAGCACCGTGAGCACCCGGTCGCCGCTCGTGAGGTCGTGCATGTGGGCGGCGTTGACGGCGTTCCAGAACAACGCCTCCTGGCGCAGCACCGCGCCCTTGGGCCGGCCGGTGGTGCCGGAGGTGTAGACGATCAACAGGGCACAGCTGAGGTCGACGTGGGGATTGCGGTCATCCCCGCTCTCGTCCAGGAGCTCGTCCAGGGTCGCAACCTCGCCCGGTGTCGCCGCGGCGTTCAAAAGCCGCAGGTTCGGCATTCGGGCTCGAAGCTCCAGCCCGCGCTCCAGCCATCCGGGGGCCGACACCAGCGCCGATACGCCGGCGTGGCACAGAATGCCCTGTTGCTCCGGGGCTTCGAGCCGGGCGTTGAGGGGCACCAGCATGGCCCCGAGCCGGGCGCAGGCGAACAGAAGGGCGAGGAAATCCGGATGGTTGAAGCCGAGCCAGGCGAGCCGGTCGCCCCGGCGCACCCCAAGCTCCCGCTTCAGGCCCGCCGCCAGCCGGCGCACCCGTCGGGCGAACGCGCCGTAGGCGATCGCCTGCCCCTCGAAGCGAAGCGCGGTCTTTTGGGGGACGAAGGCGGCATGCCGGTCGAGCCAGCCGCTCAGATCCACCGTTTCCTCCCCGCCCGGCCGGAGGCGCGCCGGTTGTCGTCAGTTGCCTTGGGCCACCACCAGAGCCGCGGCCACCAGATCCTCCACCGCACTCCCCACCGACTTGAAAAGGGTGATTTCGTCATCCCCGGTGCGGCCCTTCACCGCACCCGCGCACAGATCGTAGAGATCGCCCCGGATGTGTTGGGCCGAACAAAAGCCCTCGGCGATCGCCTGCAGAAGATCGCCCGCCTCCTCGAGCGCGCCCTCGCGGGTGTCCACGAACACCCGGGCGCGGGCCACCAGCTCCCCGTCGCTCTCGCGCATGTCCGGGCGAAACGCTCCGACCAGATCCACGTGGGTGCCGGGCCGCACCCAGGAGCCGGGCACGAGCGGGGTGGTGCTGGTGGTGGCGCAGGTGACGATGTCGGCCGCTTCCACGGCGGTGCGGCGGCAGGAGGCCGGTTCCGCGGGAAGCCCGAGCGCGCGAAGCTGCTTTGCGAGCCGGGCCGCCTTCTCGGCGGTGCGGTTCCAGATCAGGATCCGTTCCAGCGGGCGGTTGCAGGCGTGGGCCCGGGCCAGATGCGGTGCCAGCGCCCCGGCGCCGATCACCGTCAGCACGCGGCTCTCCGGGCGGGCGAGGAAGCGCGCGGCGAGCGCCGAGGCGGCGGCGGTGCGGCGCAGGGTGAGCGCGGTGCCGTCCAAAACCGCCCTGGGCGTGCCGGTGGGGCCATCGAAGAGCAGGTAGACCGCCTGTACGGTCGGGACCCCAAGCCGTTCGTTGCCGGGACAGACGTGGACCAGCTTGACCCCCGTCTCGCGCCCCGGCCACCAGGCGGGCATCAGCAGCAGCGTCCCCTCCGCTCCTCCGGGCCCGGGCACGGTGTGCTGGTGCCGCACCGGGGCCCGCACGCCCTGGGCGAAGGCCTCGTGGAGGGCGTCCGCGAGCCGCGGATAGGGGAGACGGTCGTGGACGGTCGCGGAATCGAAATAGGGCAGCATGCCTCAGGAACGATGCGGCAGGGCCAGCGCCTCCTCGCCGCGGGAGCGGCTTCGACCGCCCACGAGCTCCTCCTCCGCCTCCCGCCGCAGGCGCTCCTGATAGGCATAGCCGTGCAGCCGCCGGGCGAGCCTGCGGTTGGCGATCCTGAGCCGCAGCAGCTCCAGGGAGAGGGCGGCCGCGGCGATCACCGCACCGAGCAGGAAGCCCGACAGGAACACCCCATAGAGGGGCAGATCCAGGCTCAGCTCGCTGGGCCACAGCCGCAGCTGCACCGGCGTGCGGTTGCCGATGGCGAGCAACACCAACGCCAGCACCCCCAGGGCGGCGAAGGCGAATCGCACCAGCTTCATCGCGCTCATGGCGCCACCATCGGGTCCTGGGCGTTCAGACGTTCCCGCAGCTCTTTGCCGGTCTTGAAGTGGGGGATGCGTTTTTTGGGCACGAACACGGTCTCGCCGGTGCGCGGATTGCGGCCCACCCGCGATGGACGCTCGCGCACCGAAAAGGCCCCAAACCCGCGCAGTTCCACCCGTTCGCCCCGCTCGAGCGCGGCGCTGATGGTCTCGAAGACGGTGGCCACGATGCGCTCGATGTCCCGCTGGTAGAGATGGGGATTGGCCGCCGCCAGCCGCCTGATGAGCTCGGATCGCGTCATGACCGCCTGCGCCCGCATCCCCACGCCCGCAACCAAGCTGGCAGAGGGGTGGGAAGCCGTCAAGACGAGCCGGCGACGCGACCCGGAGGCGGGCTGCGGCACCGCGGCGGTTGCCGAGG
>JALSGW010000381.1 GCA_026982585.1 Alphaproteobacteria bacterium
TCGCTCTCGCGCGGCGCCACCGCCCGGGCGAGCTTGGCGAAGGCGCTGGTGGCGGCGGCGGCGGTGGCCGCGGACACCAGCTCCGGCTCCGCCGCCGGGGCGGCCGGCTCCTTCTCGGGGGCGGCCAGTTCCTCCTCGCCGGGATCGGCCGCGAGCTCGAGCCGGGCCTCGGTCTCCGCGGCCTGGGCCTCCGCCTCCCGCTCGAGCTCCTCGAGCGACGGCGCCTTGGTCTCCGGATCCTTGGCCATGTCGTCCTCCTGCGCTCCCTCGGCCACCACCTCGGTCAGCTCGAGCACCTCCTCTCCCGCCTCGCCCTCGGAGGTGCGGCTCTGCTCGCCACCCTCCTCGTCGGTGGCGATGATCTTGCGGATCGAGGAGAGGATCTCCTCCATCGACGGTTCGTCCTGGGCCTTGGCTTCGCTGCGCTCGCTCATGGTCGTCCATCCCCTGCGCCGGCGGGCGGCTGTCCCTTCTCTAGCGCGCTTCGGTTAACGGTGGGTTAACGGCCGCTGGCGACGCCTCGCCGCGCTCGCGGGCGATGGCCGTGGGATGGTCGTCGCCGGCGCCGATGCCGAGCTCGGCGGCGCCGAGGCGCCCCATGGCGGCGAGCAGCCGGTAGGCGGCCAAAAGCCGGGCGCGCCGGGCTTCCACCGCCTGGGATCGGGCCTGGAACAGCTCCCGCTCTCCCTCGAGCAGATCCGACGGTGCTTTCTGGCCCATCCGCACCGCGTTGCGCAACCCGTCCACCAGCATGCGCACGGCCCGCTCGCGCCGGCTGAGATCCGCCCATCGTTCCCGTTCCGCCCGGAAGGCGAAAAACGCGCTCCGGATCTCCTCCTGCACCGCCCGCCGGGCCGCATCCCGGGCGTAGCGCCGGGCGAGTTCCCGGGCCCGGCTCTGGCGCACCGCCGCCCGCAGCGCGCCGCCCCGGTAGAGCGGCAGGGTCAACAACGCCCCCGCCTTGAGGTCGAGGTCGGCACCGGTGGCGGGATCCGGCCGGCTGCGCCAGCTGAGCCGGCTCTCGAGCAGCACGAGCGGCCGCAGGCCGGCCCGGGCCTGCTGCACCTCCGCAAGCGCGGCCTCGCGCGCGAACTCCGCCGCCCGCACCCGGGGATGGTCCTCCACCGCCGCCAGGGCGGCGGCCAGATCCGGGGGAAGCCCCGGCGGCAGCGCGGGCCACACCAGCCCTCCGGGCGGATCGCCGATGGCGCGGCGAAAGCGGGCCCCCGACTCCTCGAGCCGGGCCTGGGCCAAAAGCCGCGCGGCCCGGGCCTCCCGGTAGCGGGCCTCGGCCCGCGCCACCGCCATGCCGGTGGACTGGCCCTCGCGATAGCGGGCCTTGAAGGCGGCGAGATGGTCGAGCAGCCGCTGTTCGTTCAACAGCGCAAGCTCGAGCAGCCGCTGGTCGCGCAACACCGCCGTAAAGGCGGCGACCGCCTCCACCAGCAGCTCCTGCTCCAAAAGCCGCAGCCGCGCCCGCTCCTCGGCAAGCCGCGCCCGCGCCGCCTTGAGCGCGGCACCGCTCCGCCCACCGTCGTAGAGCAGCTGACGCAGGCTCAACTCCTGTTCGAGCGCCACCAGGGGCGACCGCCCCCCCTCGAGCCGCTGATAGAAGAGCCCGGTGCGCGCGTCCACCGCCGGCCACCGCTTGCCGGCGGCAATCCGCACCTCCTCCTCGGCCGCCCGCAGCCGCGCCCGCGCCGCCTGGAGTTGGGGATGCTCCGCCAGCACCTTGGCCAGCGCCCGCTCGAGCGTCACCTGGCCGAACACCGGCGCGCCAAAGCCCAGCACCAAAAGCGCACAGAGGCCCAAGAGCCGAACCATGGCGGAAGTGTAGCAGCTTTTCGACCGGGAGCCTAGCCGAACCCGGGCGGATGCGCGCGCCGGTTGAGGGGATCAGAACCGGAAGCCCGCCTCGGGCTGGAAGGCCGGGCAGGGGGGAATCCAGGCGTCGAAGGGGGCCCGGCGGCCGAAGCTGTCGCCGACCCGCTGCCAGACCTCGACCCGTCCGGCGCCGTTGTCGGTCACCACCGCCACCAGCCGGCCGCCGTCCTGGAGCTGGCCGAGCAGGGTGCGGGGCACCTCGGGCACGGCGCCGGTGAGCAGGATGACGTCGAAGGGCGCGAGCTCCGGCAGGCCGCGGCGCGGATCGCCCGACCGCACCACCACGTTCTCGGCGCCGATGTCGTTGAGCAGCCGGTCGGTGTGCTCCGCCTCCTCCTCCCGTTCCACCAACAGGAACACGGTGGTGGCGAGCCGCGCCAGCACCGCCGCCGCATAGCCGACATCGCGCCCGATCACGAGCGCCGTGTCCTCGGGCCGCACCGACGCCGCCTGCAGCATCTTGGCCAGCGCCAGGGGTTCGATCAGACGGCGCCCGTCGCCGAGCTCGAGGTCCTCGTCGGCATAGGCGACCGCCCGAAGCGCGGCCGGCAGGAAACGCTCCCGCGGCACCTCGGCCATGGCGGCGAGCAGCCGCGGGTCGGTGATGCGGTTGGGCCGCAGCTGGCCCCACACCATGTTCTGCCGGGCGCGGGCGAGATCCATGGGCGCGCTCTCCTGCGCGGATCGGTGCACCGGCCCGCTTATAGGGGCAGGGGCGGCGGGCGACAATCGGACCTGACGCCGCCCTCACCGCCCTTGATCGCCCCTCACGCGCCCTCGGGGCCCCCGCCCGCGACCCGGTTTTCGTGGAAAATCAATGACTTGTCGGGTTTGTTCGGCAGAATCGCCACATCGATCAGGGCCGTCTCCGAGCCACACCGATCCACTCTACCATGGAGCGCCGAGGCCGCCAAGGGGCGTCGGCCGCGCTGCTTGAAGCGGTGTCGGGCGCTCACTATGGTGGGAGGTGGAGCGCGGGTGTAGCTCAGGGGTAGAGCGCGGCGCTTACACCGCCGTCGTCGGAGGTTCGAGTCCTCCCGCCCGCACCAGGGGGCGGCACGGCCGCCTCGATGGGACCGATCGGGAGCGGAGGCTTGGCCATGGCCACGGCCATCGACGATATCCGGCATCGCCTCAAGCATCCGGGGCTGTTCCGGGAGCGGGCCTATGTGGACGGGGCCTGGGTGGAGGCGGCAAGCGGCGCCCGCATGGAGGTCACCGATCCGGCGAGCGGGCGGGTGATCGGCAGCGTGCCCCGCATGGACCGCGAGGACGTTCGGGCGGCGATCGCCGCCGCCGAGCGGGCGCTTCCCGCCTGGCGGGCCAAGACCGCCAAGGAGCGGGCGCAGATCCTGCGCCGCTGGTACGAGCTGGTCCTCGCCCACGCCGACGATCTCGCCTATCTCATGACCCGCGAGCAGGGCAAGCCGCTCGCCGAGGCGCGCGGCGAGGTGGTCTACGGCGCCGCCTTCATCGAGTGGTTCGCCGAGGAGGGCAAACGGGTCTACGGCGACATCGTCCCCGAGACCGTACCCTCGCGCCGCATCCTGGTGCTCAAACAGCCGGTCGGGGTGTGCGCGGCGATCACCCCCTGGAACT
The DNA here is from genome assembly GCA_026982585.1 of Alphaproteobacteria bacterium. Lineage (GTDB taxonomy): Bacteria > Pseudomonadota > Alphaproteobacteria > Geminicoccales > Geminicoccaceae > HRBIN39. The sequence goes on from JALSGW010000381.1 coordinate 3,484, forward strand.
TCCCGATCGCCATGATCACCCGCAAATGCGCGCCCGGGCTCGCGGTCGGCTGCACCATGGTGGCCAAGCCGGCGAGCGCCACCCCCTTCTCGGCGCTGGCGCTTGCGGCGCTCGCCGAGGAGGCGGGCATGCCGCCCGGGGTGTTCAATGTGGTGACCGGACCGGCCGGGCCGATCGGCGACGAGCTGTGCGAGAACAAGGCGGTGCGCAAGCTCTCCTTCACCGGCTCCACCGAGGTCGGCAAGCTGCTCATCAAGAAGTGCGCGGACACGGTCAAGCGGGTGTCGATGGAGCTCGGCGGCCATGCGCCCTTCATCGTCTTCGACGACGCCGACCTCGAGGCGGCGGTGGAGGGGGCGATCGCCTGCAAGTTCCGCAACGCCGGCCAGACCTGCGTGTGCGCCAACCGCATCTATGTGCAGAGCGGCATCTTCGATGCCTTCGCCGAGCGGTTCGCGGCCCGGGTGGCGCAGCTCAAGGTGGGCCCCGGCACCGAGGAGGGGGTGCAGGTGGGGCCGCTCATCGACGAGGGGGCGGTGCGCAAGGTGGAGGAACACATCGCCGACGCCCGCGAAAAGGGCGCCGAGGTGCTCGCCGGCGGCCGCCGCCACGCCCGCGGCGGGCTGTTCTTCGAGCCCACCGTGATCGCTCCCTGCACCCTCGAGATGCGGATCACCCGGGAGGAGACCTTCGGCCCGGTGGCACCGCTCTACCGTTTCGAGAGCGAGGAGGAGGTGGTGCGGCTCGCCAACGACTCCGACTACGGCCTCGCCGGCTACTTCTACGCCCGCGACCTCGGCCGGGTGTTCCGGGTCGCCGAGGCGCTCGAGGTGGGGCTCGTGGGCGTCAACGACGGCATCATCTCGGTGGAGGTGGCGCCGTTCGGCGGCGTCAAACAGAGCGGATTGGGGCGCGAGGGCTCCAAATACGGCGTCGACGAATATCTCGAGATCAAATACGTCTCGCTCGGCGGAATCCAGTAGCGTGCGCTTCGATCTGTTCGTGATCGGCGGCGGCTCGGGCGGCATCGCCTGCGCCCGCCGCGCCGCCGCGCTCGGCGCCAGGGTGGGGCTCGCGGAGCCGGGACGGCTCGGCGGCACCTGCGTGATCCGCGGCTGTGTGCCGAAGAAGCTCATGTACTACGCCGCCCAGCTCGGCCGCCTCAGGGGGCTCGGGGCGGGCTACGGCTGGCGGGACGGCGAGGCGGCGCTCGACTTCGCGCGCCTGTTGGACAACCGGGACCGCGAGATCGCCCGCCTCGAGGGGGTCTACGAGACCATGCTGGAGCGCGCCGGGGTGGTGCGCTTTCGCGCCCCCGCCCGGCTCACCGGCGAAGCGGGGCCGCCCCATGCGGTGGAGGTGGCGGGCGCGCGCCATCTCGCCGACCATGTGGTGATCGCGGTCGGCGCCCGGCCGAGCCCGCCGGAGCTGCCCGGCATCGAGCTCGCCGTCACCTCGGACCACATCCTCGAAGGACACTATCCCTTCCCGCGCGAGCTGGTGGTGATCGGCGCCGGCTACATCGGCATCGAGCTCGCCTCCATCTTCCGCGGCCTGGGTGCTCGGGTGCGGCTCGTCTACCGGCGCGATCTGCCGCTTTTCGGCTTCGACGAGGAGCTCCGGCGGGAGATGGCGGCGGCGCTCGAGCAGGCGGGAATCGAACTGTGCGCGGACATGCGGCCGGAGCGCATCCGGCGCGAAGGCGAGCGGCTTCTCGTGGAGACCGACCGCGGGGCGGTGGAGGGCGAGCTCGTCATCTGCGCCACCGGCCGCAAACCCCGGCCCAACACCCGCGGCCTCGGCCTCGAGGCGCTCGGGGTGCGCATGCGCCACGACGGCACCATCTACGTCAACGCCCACTACGGCGCCAGCGTGCCGGGGGTGCATGCGGTGGGCGACTGCGCGGATCATGCCGGAAACGGCATGGACTCCCAGCAGCACGATCTCACCCCGGTGGCGATCGCCGAGGGAAGGGCGCTCGCCGAGACGCTGTTCGGCGCCGGCCCGCGCACGGTGCGCTACGACACCGTGCCGACCGCCGTCTTCGGCCTGCCGCAGGCGGCGAGCGTGGGGTTGAGCGAGGAGCGGGCGCGGGCCTTGGGGCTGGATGTGGAGATCTACCGCGGCCGCTTCCGTCCCATGCTGTTCACCCTGCCCGAGGTGGAGGCGCGCGCCTTCGTCAAGCTGGTGGTGGACCGGGCGGACGGGCGCGTGGTGGGACTCCATATGGTGGGGGAGGAGGCGGCGGAGATCGTGCAGGGCTTCGCCGTCGCCATGACCGCCGGAGCCACCAAGGCGGACTTCGATGCCACGGTGGCGCTGCATCCGACGCTGGCGGAGGAGTTCGTGACCCTGTATGAAGCGGTGCGGTCGACACGGGGGGAGGGCCGATGAGCGCACCGGGCGCCTGGACGCCGGACAGCTGGCGACAGAAGCCGGCGCGGCAGCTGCCGGAGTACGACGATCCCGAACGGCTGCGGCAGGTGGAGCAGACGCTGGCCGGCTTTCCGCCCCTGGTGTTCGCCGGCGAGTGCCGGGCGCTCGAGGCGCGGCTCGCCGAGGTGTGCGCGGGGCGGGCGTTCCTGCTCCAGGGGGGCGACTGCGCGGAGGCCTTCGCCGAGTTCAACGCCAACAAAATCCGCGACACGCTCAGGGTGCTGCTGCAGATGGCGGTGGTGCTCACCTTCGCCGCCGGCATGCCGGTGGTCAAGGTGGGGCGGATGGCGGGCCAGTTCGCCAAGCCGCGCTCGGAGCCGGTGGAGCGGCGCGGCGAGGTGACCCTGCCCTCCTACCGGGGCGACATGGTCAACGGTCTCGATTTCGATGCCGAGGCGCGCCGGCCGGATCCGGAGCGCCAGATCCAGGCCTACATGCAGGCGGCGGCGACCTTGAACCTGTTGCGGGCGTTCACCGAGGGCGGCTACGCCTCGCTCACCCGGGTCCACCAGTGGACGCTCGGCTTCGTCGAGGATTCGCCCCAGGGCGAACGCTACCGGGATCTCGCCGACCGCATCGGCGAGGCGCTCGCCTTCATGGAGGCGTGCGGGATCACCGACCGCAACACGCCCCAGATCCGCCAGACCGAGTTCTACACCTCCCACGAATGCCTGCTGTTGGGCTTCGAACAGGCCCTCACCCGCATCGATTCCACCACCGGCCGCTGGTACGACACCTCCGCCCACTTTCTTTGGATCGGCGACCGCACCCGCCAGCTGGACGGCGCCCACGTCGAGTTCTGCCGGGGCATCGCCAATCCGATCGGGATCAAGGCGGGGCCGAGCATGACCCCGGACGAGCTGCTGCGCCTGTGCGACCGGCTCAATCCCCACAACCTGCCGGGCCGGCTCACGGTGATCAGCCGCATGGGGGCGGAGGGGGTGCAGAAGCACCTGCCGCCTCTGATCCGCGCCGCGGTGCGCGAGGGCCGGCAGCTGGTGTGGTCGTGCGATCCCATGCACGGCAACACCATCCGCCTCAACAACGGCTACAAGACGCGCCCCTTCGAGCGCATCCTCGCCGAGGTGCGGCACTTCTTCGCCATCCACCGCGCCGAGGGCACGCATGCGGGCGGCATCCACATCGAGATGACCGGCCAGGACGTCACCGAATGCACCGGCGGCGCCCAGGCGATCAGCGAGGCCTCGCTCGGCGACCGCTACCACACCCACTGCGATCCCCGGCTCAACGCCCAGCAGAGCCTGGAGCTCGCCTTCCTGATGGCGGAGGCGCTCAAGGAGGAACGCGCCGCCCTGCGCGCCGCCTCCTAGCCGCCCGGCGCAGAGCCGCGGCCCGGAATCGGCCCCTTTGCGACACATCGCATCAAGACACGCAGCACGTACGACCGGATGGCGCAGAGCCGCGGCCCGGGATTGGCCCCTCTGCGACGGGACCGCACCCCTCGCCGCCCCCTTGCCCAGTGGCTGAGGGCGGCAGTATAAGTTCATACGTATGTATGCGTATGATGCCCGAACGGCGCCCACGGTCCGCGTGCGGCGGTGTCGGCAAGTCTATGTTAACCTTTGGCGGGCCAGTGTGGGGCGCGCGAGCTGGTTTGGGGGAGCGATGCGCTGGAGCGGCTTGGAGCTTGTGACGGCGCGCGTCCCGTGGGCCGATGAGCGGCCGTGGCGCATGCTGTTCGAGGCGGCGCCCGTCGCGCTCATCCTGCAGCGGCGCGGCGAGCTTCTGTTCGCCAACGCCGAGGCGGTGCGGCTGTTCGGTTTCGCCGACGTGGAGACGCTGTGCCGGAGGCCCGGCCCGCTGTTCGTGCATCCCGACGACCGGAAGCTGGCCGAGGAGCGCATGAGCCGCGCCTTTCGCGGCGAGCGGCTGCCGGCGGTGGAGCTGCGTCTGCTGCGGGCGGACGAAAGCGCCTTCACAGGCGCCTGCCGGGCGGTGCGGGTGGTGCTCGGCGACGGGCCGGCCTTGCTCATCGGGGTGGTGGACATCAGCGACCGCAAGCGCCTCGAGGAGCGGTTGCGGGCGAGCGAGGAGCGGTTTCGCGACTTCGCCGAGCTGGCCTCCGACTGGTTCTGGGAGATGGGGCCGGATCTGCGCTTCACCTGGGTCTCGGAGCGGGCGGCGGAGATCAGCGGCGTGCCCGTGGAAGCGCGCATCGGCCGCGGCCGCGAGGAGCTCGTCGGCGAGGGGACCGACCCCGAGGCGCTGGAGGCGCATCTCAGCTGCCTGCGGGCGCGCAAACCGTTTCGCGAGTTCGAGTACGAGCGGGTGATCGGCGCCGACCGGCGCTGGATCTCGGTGAGCGGCAAGCCCCTGTTCGATGGATCCGGCCGCTTTCTCGGCTACCGCGGCACCGGCCGCGACATCACCGCCCGCAAGCGGGCCCAGCTCGCCCTCGAGCAGAGCGAACGCCGCTACCGGCAGCTGGTGGAGCTCTCCCCGGACGGGGTGATCGTCCACCGCCACGGCGTGATCCGCTTCGCCAACCGGCGCATGGCCGAGATGTTCGGCATCGCCGATCCCGCGGCGCTGGTCGGCCGGCCGGTGCGGGAGTTCCTCACCGCCGAGGGGCGCAGGCAGGTGGAGGCGCGCTGGCGGCGGCTCGAGCGGGGCGAGCCGGTGGGGCGGCTCGAGCTCGAGCTGGTGCGCGCGGACGGCAGCCGGCTGCCGATCGAAAGCCGGGTGGCGGCCATCGAGGAGCCGGACGGCCCGGCGCTTTTGGCGATTGCCCGCGACATCAGCGACAGCCGCCGCCAGCAGCGGGCGCTTTCCGAGAGCGAGGAGCGCTACCGGCTGCTCGTGGAGATGTCGCCCGACGGCATCTTCCTGCACGAGGGCGGCCGCATCCTGTTCGCCAACCGGCGTGCGGCGGCGATGCTGGGGCTCGATGAGACGGAGGGGCTCGCCGGGCGCAGCGTCTTCGACTTCGTCGATCCCGTC
>JALSGW010000382.1 GCA_026982585.1 Alphaproteobacteria bacterium
CCCTCCGCGGTCGCTGCGCCCCGCACACCCTCACAGGCGATCCCAGGGGCCGGGACGCCGCTTTCTGGGGGAGGGTGCGGGTGTGCGTTCGCGGACCCGTACCACGAGGGCCAGGACGAGACCGGTGGTAAAGCCGCCGACGTGCGCCCACCAGGCGACTCCGCCGCCTTGACCGTCCTCCCCGAGAGCGCTCAGGAGCTGCAGCAGGAACCAGACCCCGAGCATGAGGGAGGCGGGCACGGTGAGGGTGAGGAGCAGGAAGATGGGGAACACCACCAGCACCCGGGCGGTGGGGAAGAACACCAGATAAGCGGCGAGCACCCCCGAGATGGCACCGCTTGCGCCCACCAGGGGAATGCGCGATGTGGGGTTGAGGGCGGTGTGGAGGGCCGCGGCGGCGAGACCGGCGGCCAGGTAGAAGAGCAGGAAGGCGCCGTGGCCGAGCCGATCCTCCACGTTGTTTCCGAAAATCCACAGGTAAAGCATGTTGCCGGCGAGATGCAGCAGGCTGCCGTGCAGGAACATGCTGGTGAGCGGGGTGAGCCAGGCGGGCACCAGCACCAGCTCCGGAGCCAGTTCGGCGTCGCCTCGGAGCACCGCAGGGGTCAGCCCGAGGCCGTAGACGAGATGGACGAAGCCGTGCTCGCCGCGGCGCAGCTGCCAGAGATAGACCAGCGTGGAGAGCAGGATCAGGGAGGTGGTGATGATCGGACGGCGGCGCGTGGGCAGGTAGTCGCGGATCGGGATCATGCGGGCTCCCCCTGCGCTCCGCCCGAAAGGCGGGTGACGGGCGCGAGGTGAACATAGTCGGGAGGTGACAGATGGGCCAGTTTGGTATCGGTCAGGCGGTCCGGCGCAAGGAGGACCTGCGGCTGATCACCGGCCGCGGGCGCTATGTGGACGATCTCGTGCCGCCGGATGCGCTGCACCTCCATCTGGTGCGCTCGCCCCATGCCCATGCCGACATCCTGGCGGTGGAAGTGGAGGCGGCGCGCCGGGCGCCGGGCGTGTGCGCGGTCTACACCATCGCCGAGCTGGACGCCGCGGGCGTGCGCCCCTTGCCGTGCCGGTTCACCCCGCCGATGCGGGACGGCCGACCGATGCCGACCCCGGAGCGGCCGGCTCTCGCGCGCGGGCGGGTGCGTCATGTGGGCGAGCCGGTGGTGGCGATCATCGCCGAGAGCCGCCGGGCGGCGCGCGATGCCGCGGATCTGGTGCAGATCAGCTACCGGCCGCTTGCTTCGGTAGTGGATGCGGAGCGGGCGCTCGCCGACGAAGCGCCCCAGATCTGGCCCGAAGCGCCCCACAACCTCGCCCTTGATTGGGAGATCGGCGATCCGGCTGCGGTCGACGAGGCCTTCGCCCGCGCCCACCGCCTGTTCCGCCTGCGGCTGGTCAACAACCGGGTGGTGGTCAATCCCATGGAGACCCGGGCCTGCCTCGCCTCCTACGACCCCGAGGGCGACCGCTACCGCTTCTTCGTGGGAAGCCAGGGGGTGCACGGCATGCGGCGGGTGCTCGCGGAATCCGTGCTCGGCATTCCCAAGGAGAAACTCCAGGTGATCACCGGGGATGTGGGCGGCGCCTTCGGCCTCAAGATCTTCGTCTACCCGGAGTATCCGATCTGCCTGGTGGCGGCGCGCGAGCTGGGGCGGCCGGTCGCCTGGATGGCGGAGCGCAGCGAGGCCTTTCTCGCCGACAGCCACGGGCGCGACCATGTGGCCACCGTCACCATCGCGGTGGACGAGAAGGGGCGCATGACGGCCATCCGCACCGAGACGGTGGCCAACCTGGGCGCCTATCTGGCCGAGCTCGGTCCCTTCATCCCCACCGAGGTGGGCGGCCAGATGTACTGCGGCGTCTATCGCTTCGAGGCGGCCCATTATCGGGTGCGCTGTGTCTTCACCAACACCCAGCCCACCGACGCCTATCGCGGCGCCGGGCGGCCGGAGGCGGCCTATGCGGTGGAGCGGGCGGTGGACTATGTGGCGCGCCAGCTCGGCGAGGATCCGGCCGCCTACCGCCGGCGCCACTTCGTGCCCAAGGAGGCCATGCCGTGGCGCACGCCGCTCGGTTTCGTGTACGATTCGGGCGATTTCGCGCGGGTGCTCGACGCCGCCCTGGAACGGGCCGATGCGCGCGGCTTTGCGGAACGGAGGCGCAGCGCGCGGGCCGAGGGAAGGCTGCTCGGGCTCGGGGTGTCCTATTACATCGAGCGCTGCGCGGGCGGTCCGGCGGAGAGCGCGCGGCTCGAACTCGCGCCGGACGGTCGTCTGCGGCTGTTGATCGGCACCCAGGACAACGGCCAGGGCCACGCCACCGCCTACAGCCAGCTGGCGAGCGCCTATCTGGGCGTGCCCTTCGAGGCGGTGGAGGTGGTGCAGGGGGACAGCGAACAGGTGCAAACCGGTGCCGGCACCGGCGGATCCCGCTCGCTGCCGGTGGGCGGGGCGGCGGTGCGGGAGGCCAGCCTGCGGCTGATCGAGAAGGCCCGGCTGCTCGCGAGCGACCTCTTGGAGGCGGCGGTCGAGGACCTGCGCTACGAGGCGGGCCGCTTTCGGGTGGCGGGCACCGACCGCACCCTGAGCCTCGAGGATCTCGCCCGGGAAACCGGTGGTATTGCGGAGGAGGGCGGTTTCCAGCCCACGGCACCCACCTTTCCGAACGGCTGCCACGTCTGCGAGCTCGCCATCGACCTGGACACCGCCCAGGTGGAGATCCTGCGCTACACCGTGGTCGACGACTTCGGCACCGTCATCAATCCCCTGCTGGTGGCGGGCCAGGTCTACGGCGGGGTGGTGCAGGGCATCGGCCAGGCGCTGTTCGAGCACACGGTGTTCGATCCCGAAACGGGCCAGCTGCTGACCGCTTCCTTCCTCGACTACGCCCTGCCGCGCGCCGCCGACGTGCCGGCCATCGACTTTTCCTGGATCGAGATCCCCTGCACCACCAATCCCTTGGGCGCCAAGGGGGCCGGCGAGGCGGGGGCGATCGGGGCGCCGCCTGCGGTGGTGAACGCGGTGGTGGACGCCCTGGCACCGTTCGGGGTCGAGCATGTGGACATGCCCATCACCCCCTTGCGCCTGTTCCGCATCCTCGAGCGTCTGAGGGAGGAGGGCAGGCTGTAGCGAGGGCAGCCCTTTTGCCCGACACGCCCGCATGGCCGCCTCCCGCGTGCCGTGCCGGCGGCTCGCGGAGGTGATGGTTTGCGGTCGGGATCAGCGGGCGGAGCCGGCGGGCGCCTTCTCCCCCGGCTGCTCCTCCCGCAGCGCCGCCTCCGCCTCCGGGGCGAGCCGCAGGTGCAGTTCCTTGAGCTGTCTCTGGTCCACCGGCGTCGGTGCGCCGAGCAGCAGTTCCTCGGCCCGTTGGGTGAGCGGAAAGGGCGTGATCTCGCGGATGTTGGGCACATCCGCGAGCAGCATGACGATGCGCTCGATGCCCGGCGCGAGCCCGCCGTGGGGCGGCGCCCCGTAGCCGAGCGCCCGGAGCATGCCGCCGAAGCGCCGCTCCAGCTCCTCCGGGCCGTAGCCGGCGATCTCGAAGGCCTTGCGCATGATCTCCGGACGGTGGTTGCGGATGGCGCCCGAGGAAAGCTCCACCCCGTTGCAGACGATGTCGTACTGGTAGGCCAGCACCTCGAGCGGATCCTGGTGCAACAGCGCCTCGAGCCCGCCCTGGGGCATGGAGAAGGGGTTGTGGGAGAAGGTGACCCGGCGAGCTTCCTCGTCCCATTCGAACATCGGGAAGTCCACCACCCAGCAGAAGCGGTAGCTGCGGCGCTCGACCAGATCCAGCCTGCGGCCGAGTTCGATGCGCACCAGGCCGGCCAGCCGCGCCGCCTCCTTTTCCTTGGCGCAGGCGAAGAACAACGCATCCCCTGCGCCCACCCCCGCCTCCGCCCGCAGCCGGGCGAGCCGCTCCGCGTCGAGGAACTTGGCGAGCGGGCCCTTGGCCTCCTCGCCGAAGACGATGTAGCCGAGACCGGGTGCGCCCTGTTCCTGGGCGAAGGCGATCATCTGGTCGAAGAAGGAGCGCGGCATGCGGGCGGCGCCGGGCGCGGGGATGGCCCGCACCACCGCCCCCCGCGCCACCGCCTCGGCGAAGGTGCGGAACCCTGAGCCGGCGAAAATGGCGCTCACGTCCCGGATCTCGATCGGGATGCGCAGATCCGGCTTGTCGGTGCCGTAGCGAAGGAGCGCGTCGCGATAGGGGATGCGGGGAAAGGGCGGCTCGCTCACCGACCAGTCGGAGAATTCCCGAAACACCCCGGAAAGCACCGGCTCGACGGCGGCGAACACATCCTCCTGGGTGACGAAGGCCATCTCCAGGTCGAGCTGGTAGAACTCGCCGGGCGAGCGGTCGGCGCGCGCATCCTCGTCGCGAAAACAGGGGGCGATCTGGAAATAGCGGTCGAACCCGGCGATCATCAGCATCTGCTTGTACTGCTGCGGTGCCTGGGGCAGGGCGTAGAACTTGCCGGGATGGAGGCGCGAGGGGACCAGGAAGTCGCGCGCCCCCTCGGGCGAGCTGGCGGTGAGGATGGGGGTGTGGATCTCGATGAAGCCCTGCTCCTGCATGCGCCGGCGGATGCTCGCGATCACCGCCGAGCGCAGGCGGATGCGGCGCTGCATCTTCTCCCGCCTGAGATCCAGGAACCGGTAGCGGAAGCGGACGTCCTCCGGATAGTCGCGGTCGCTGTTGACCTGCAGCGGCAGGCTCTGGGCCGGCGATTCGAGGTGGAAGGATTCCGCCACCAGCTCCACTTCGCCGGTCGGGATGTGGGGGTTCACCGTCTCCGGATCGCGCGCCACCACCCTGCCGGTGACGGTGATCACGCTCTCGAGCCGCACCCGTTCCGCATCGGCGAAGAAGGCGCGGTCGGGCTGGAAGACGATCTGGGTGATGCCGGTGTGGTCGCGCAGGTCGATGAACAGCAGCTGGCCGTGGTCGCGCTTGCGGTGGACCCATCCGGACAGCCGCACGGTGCGGCCCACGTCGTTCTTGCGCAGCTCGCCGCAGCGGTGGGTGCGATAGGGGTGCATCATCCGTTCGCCGTCGATGCCGGGAAGATCATTCGGACGGAAACGATCCGGTGGCCCCCCAACTTCGCCCGCGCCGGTCCCCTGTCAAGGGGCAGGGGCGCTCTGCGCACCGCCCCTGCCGCAGCTCATCCCTCAAGCGCCGCCACCGCCTCGGCGATGCGCGCCAGCGCCCGCTCCAGCTGCTCCCTGGAGGTGGCATAGGAGATGCGGAAGTAGGGATCGAGCCCGAACGCCTCCCCGTGCACCACCGCCACGCCCACCTGCTCCAGCAGAAAGCGGGCGAAGTCCTCGCTGGTCCGGATCTCTCCGCCCTGGGGCGTGCGTTTGCCGATCAGCCCGGCGATCTCGGGATAGACGTAGAAGGCGCCCTCGGGCGTGGTGCAGCGGATGCCGGGGATGCGGTTTAAGGCCTCCACCACCAGGTCGCGGCGCTCCTGGAACAGCCGCCTGCGCTCGGCGAGGAAGCTCTGGTCGCCGACGAGGGCGGCGGCCGCCGCCGCCTGGGCGATCGAACAGGGGTTGCCGGTGGTCTGGGACTGGATGGTGGCCATCGCCTTGATCAGCTCCCTGGGCCCGGCGCCGAAGCCGATCCGCCAGCCGGTCATGGCGTAGGCCTTGGAGACGCCGTTCACCGTCAGGATGCGCCCGCGCAAGTCCGGCGCCACCTGGGCCAGGGTGGCGAAGCGGAAGCCGTCGTAGACGATGTGTTCGTAGATGTCGTCGCACATCACCCAGAGCTCGGGATGGCGCCGCAGCACCGCGGCCAGCGCCTCCAGCTCCTCGGCGGTATAGGCGGCGCCCGAGGGATTGCTCGGGGAGTTGAGGATCAGCCATCGCGCCCGCGGCGTGATGGCCCGCTCCAGGGTCTCGGGGGTGAGCTTGAACCCCTGGGCACCCGGACAGGGCAGGGGCCGCGGTGTGCCGCCCGCGAGCAACACCATGTCGGGATAGGAGACCCAGTAGGGGGCCGGGATCAGCACCTCGTCGCCGGCATCGAGGGTGGCGAGCAGGGCGTTGTAGATCACCTGCTTGGCCCCGGCACCCACGGAGATCTCCTCCGGCGCGAAGGTGAGGCCGTTGTCGCGCTGGAACTTGTGGCAAATCGCCTCCTTGAGCTGGGGCGTGCCGTCGACCGCCGTGTATTTGGTCTCGCCCCGGCGCATGGCCTCGGCCGCGGCCTCCTTGATGAAGTCCGGGGTGTCGAAGTCGGGCTCGCCGGCGCCGAGACCGATCACGTCCCGTCCCTGCTGCCGCAGGTCGCGGGCGAGCTGGCTCACGGCGATGGTGGCGGAGGGTTTGATGCGTCTTAAGGTGGCGCTCGGAAGTGCCATGGCGGACCTCGATGCGGTGATCACGGGCGCCTCCGAGCCTAGCAGCGCGGGCGAAGGCTGGCGAGGGCGGGATCGCCCCGGCGGCGCACGGTCGAAGCCGCAGCTGGGACAGGGCGCCGCAGCGCGCTTGCAGGAAGGGAACGCGGTCCCGAGCTAGGGATGGGAGCGTCTGCCCCGAGGATCCGCCGATGGCCGCAGCAGAGGAACGCCGCTGGCACGCCCTCGCCGCCGAGGAGGTGCTCAAGGCGCTTGCAAGCGACCCGCAGGGCCTCGACCCCGAGGAGGCGGCGCGGCGGCTTCGCCGTTTCGGCCGCAACCTCCTGCCCGCACCAGAGCCGCCCTCGCTGCTCTGGCGGTTTCTTTTGCAGTTTCACAATGTGCTGATCTACGTGCTGCTGGCGGCGGGCGCGGTTTCCCTGCTGCTCGGCCACCTGCTGGATGCGGCGGTGATCCTCGCCGTGGTGGTGATCAACGCCGCGATCGGCGTCTACCAGGAGGGGCGGGCGGAGCGGGCCATGCGGGCCATTCGCCGCATGCTCGCGCCGCGCGCGCGGGTGCGCCGGGCCGGCCGGCTGGTGGAAATCCCGGCCCGGGAGCTGGTGCCGGGGGACGTGGTGTGGCTGCAGGCGGGGGGCCGGGTGCCGGCGGATCTCCGCATCCTGCGCGCCCAGCGTTTGGAGGCGATGGAGGCGGTTCTCACCGGGGAATCGGTCCCGGTGGCCAAGGGGGTCGATCCGGTGGCCCCCGATGCGCCCGTGGCCGAGCGCAGCGCGATGCTGTTCTCGGGCACCCTGGTCACCCGCGGCGAGGCCGAGGCGGTGGTGGTGGCCACCGGTGCGGCCACCGAGATCGGTCGGATCGGGCGCCTGCTCGCCGAGGTGGAGACGGTCGAAACACCGCTTGTGCGCCAGTTCGGGCACTTCGCCCGCCGTCTCACCCTCGCCATCCTGGCGCTCACCCTCCTCACCGCTCTGATCGGCGTGGGCCTCCACGGGCTCGGCTTCGACGACACCTTCCTCGCCGCGGTCAGCCTGGCGGTGGCGGCGATTCCGGAGGGACTTCCCGCCATCCTCACCATCATCATGGCCATCGGCGTCGAACGCATGGCCCGGGAGCGGGCGATCGTGCGGCGGCTCCCCGCGGTGGAGACGCTGGGGGCGGTGGACGTCATCTGTTCGGACAAGACCGGCACCCTGACCCGCAACGAGATGACGGTGGTGGGGCTCGCCACCGCCAGCGCGTCCTTCGCCTTCACCGGAACCGGCTATGCGCCCGAGGGTGTGGTGCGCTTGGGCGAGCGGGCGGTGCGCACGGAACGCGAGCCGATCCTCGCGGAAGCGCTGCGGGCGGCGGTGTTGTGCAACGACGCCGACGTGGTGGAGCGGGACGGGCTCTGGGAGGCGGTGGGCGATCCCATGGAGGCGGCGCTCGTGGTGGCGGCCCGGAAGGCGGGGCTGGACCCGGCGGCGCTTCGGCGCGAGTGGGCGCGCAGGGACGGGATCCCCTTCGATCCCACGCGCCGCTACATGGCCACCCTGCACCGCAGCCCCGACGGGGAGGCGTGGATCCTCCTCAAGGGTGCGCCCGAGGAGGTGCTCGCCCGCTGCGAGGGACAGCGGGGCGGGAACGGGGTGGAGCCCCTCGATCCCGACTATTGGTCCGCCCGCATGGAGCGCATGGCGGCGGAGGGCGCGCGACTTCTGGCGGTGGCGGCAAAGCGGGTCGGAGACGGCACATCGGCCATCGCCGAGCGGGATGTGGCAGAAGGCTTCGCCTTGCTCGGCCTGTTCGCCCTGGTCGATCCGCCCCGGGAGGATGCCATCGAATCGGTGGCGCGCTGCCGGGCGGCCGGCATCCGGGTCAAGATGATCACGGGCGACCATGCCGCCACCGCGAGCGCCATCGCCGCCCGGCTCGGGCTCGAGCACCCGCAGGCGGTGCTCACCGGTGCCGCCATCGACGAGCTGGACGATCGGGAACTCGGTCCCGCGGCCGAGCGGGTGGCGGTGTTCGCCCGCACCGCACCGGAACACAAGCTGCGCCTGGTGCGGGCCCTGCAGGCACGCGGCCATGTGGTGGCGATGACCGGGGACGGGGTCAACGACGCGCCGGCGCTCAGGCGGGCCGACGTGGGGATCGCCATGGGGCGCACGGGAACCGAAGCCGCCAAGGAAGCCGCCCAGGTGGTGCTGGCCGACGATCGCTTCGCCACCATCGCGCGGGCGGTGGAGGAGGGCCGGGTGATCTACGACAACATCCAGAAGGCGCTGCTGTTCGTGCTGCCCACCAACGCCGCCGAGGCCCTGATCGTGGCCGCGGCGGTGGCGCTGGGCTGGACGCTTCCCATCGCGCCGGTGCAGATCCTCTGGATCAACATGATCACGGCGGTCACCCTGGCCATCGCCATCGCCTTCGAGCCGCCGGAAGACGACGTCATGCGGCGCCCGCCGCGCGCCCCGGACGAGCCCTTGCTCTCCCCGTTCCTGATCTGGCGTACCGTGCTGG
>JALSGW010000383.1 GCA_026982585.1 Alphaproteobacteria bacterium
AGGTGCGCGCGTTCCTCGGAGCACGTCTCGAGGGTGCGGTGTCACGTCTGCGGACGGCGCTCTTGGAGCGGGGCTTTCCCGAGCAGGCGGTGGGGCGGGTGCTCGACGAACTGGCCAGCCGCATGCGGGCGAACTTTTCGTTACCGGCCGAGGATTTCGATCGGCTGCAGCTGCGCGATCTCGCGCCTCTTTTCGAGCTTGCGGGAGCGCGGCTCGAATCGGCGGCTCCGCTCAGCCGGGTCGAGCCGCGCCCGTTTCCGCAGGCGGGCCGCGATCTTCTTCCGGCGCAGGTGGAGGAGCGGCTCGTGGAGACGGACGCGGACCGCGGGCTGTGGGTGGTGGAGCGGGTCGAGCGGCCGCTCGAGGCGCCCGGGAAGGAGGCGATGCTGCGCCGTTTTCCCTCCCTCATGGGCGAGCTCCGGCGCCTGCCCGAGCCGGCGCGCGAGCGGGTGATCGCGCGCCTGCCCGAACCCGAGCTGCTCACCCGCACCCGCTACAGCTTCGCGCGCGGCGACGGACTGCCGGTGCTGGTGCACCGGGAGGATCTCGCCGCCCTCGGCAGCCTCGCGCGACGCCAGGTGACGACCGTGGAGCTCGCGCCCCAGACACCCTGACCGCGACCGGGGGCGCGCCGAGCCGGCCCCGCTGCAGGCGACGGCAAGGAATCCCCGGGGTTGTCCCGCGCATGTCGGGAGGGCGGGTGGTGACGGCTCGAGGCGGCGGCGAGCGGCCCGGCGCGCGTGGGGGCGCCAGCTCTGTGCTTTCGGTCAGAGACCGCATGCCGAGCCGCTCCGCCCACGTGGAGGGCCGCACCCCACACCACCGCCGGGGACCGCCGCGGCATGCGCTCCCCCCACACCCGGGAGGCTGCCGGGATCGTCGGAGCGGCTTATGGCGATGATGAGGGCCGCCCGACGCACCTTGGGGGCACCTGTTGGGTGTGCGTCAGTGTGTTGTGATGCGAAACCCGCCCGATGCACCTGCAGGGGCAATCGATGCGTGGTCGTGCCGCCGGCGCCGGATGTCACCCGCCCGATGCACCTGCAGGGGTACCGGGGACCGGCGATGCCGGTATGGCGTCGATGCGCTCCCCCCGATGCACGTGCAGGCGCAACCCTGGGTGGCTGGCGCACTCGCGTTCGCGCGCGGATCGGCCGGCGCAGGTGAGCGGCCGACGGAGCACAGGCAAAAAAGTGTCAGGGTGCGAACATCGCCCCGTGCAGGCGGAGGGCGACAGGT
>JALSGW010000384.1 GCA_026982585.1 Alphaproteobacteria bacterium
CTCCCGGCTCGCCACGCCGAGCGCGAGCAGCTGCCCGAAACGCTCGCCGTCGGGCTCGAGCCGTGCCACATCGAGCCCGTGGCGGCGCGCCACCTCGGCGAGATCCACCCGGCCGTAGCACATCACGCGCTCGATCACCTCCCGGATCGCGCGATCCTCGGGCCCGAGGGCATAGCCCCGTGCGACGGGCAGACCGCCCTCGAGAACGACCCGCCGATAGGCGCGAAGATCGGGGTGGTTCTGGACATAGCCCTGGGGCAGCGAGCCGATGGCGGAGGCCCCGAAGCCCAGCAGCACCTCGGCGGGATCGGTGGTATACCCCTGGAAGTTGCGCCGCAGCCGGCCCTCGCGGAGCGCGCGGGCCATGGCATCCTCGGGGCGGGCGAAGTGATCCAGCCCCACCGGCACGTAACCGGCCTCGGTGAACAGCTGGCAAAGCGCCTCGAACTGCTCGGCCCGCTCGCGGGCCTTCGGAATCGCGGCCGGGTCGATGAGCCTCTGGTGGCGCTTGATGTGGGGCAGATGGGCGTAGGCGAACACCGCCACCCGGTCGGGCCGGAGCTCGAGCACCTGGCGTGCCGTCGCCACCACGCTGGAGCAGCTCTGGCGGGGCAGGCCGTAGAGGAGATCGACCGCCAGCCGATGGATGCCGGCCGCGCGCAGGCGACGGGCGCAGGCCTCCACCACCTCCCAGGGCTGGATGCGGCCGATCGCACGCTGCACCTCGGGATCCAGGGTCTGGACGCCGAGACTGGCGCGGTTGATGCCGATCCGGGCCAGCGCCTCCACCAGCCGCTCATCGACGCGCCGCGGATCGAGTTCGATGGCGCACTCGGCCTCGGGCGCGAACCGCAGCCGCTCCCGCAACAGCGCCGTCACCCGGGCGAGCGCATCGGCGCCGATGATCGAGGGCGTGCCGCCTCCCCAATGCAGATGCAGAAGCTCCATCCCCTCCGGAAGCTGCTCGAGCACGCGCCGGATCTCGGCCAGAAGCAGCTCCACATAGGCGGCCACCCGCTCGGGCCTGTGGGTGATGGCGGTGTGGCAGCCGCAATACCAGCACAGCTCCCGACAGAAGGGGACGTGGAGATAGACCGACAGACCGAGGCCGGGGGCGAGCTCCGCAAGCCAGCGCCGATAGTCCGCCTCACAGATGCCGGGATGGAAGTGCGGCGCGGTGGGATAGCTGGTGTAACGCGGCACCCGAATCTGCTCGCACCAACGGAGAAGCTCGG
>JALSGW010000385.1 GCA_026982585.1 Alphaproteobacteria bacterium
GTGCAGCTCACCGCATGGGCCCTGTTCCGCGATCTGCGCGACGGCCGGCGGGGTCTGTCGGAGATCGAGGCGCTGGTGCAGGAGCTCACCGTCCAGGCGTTCCAGGCGCGCGCCCGCAATCTGGCCGCCTATCTGGGCGAGCTCGATCCCGAGGCGAACGGGGAGCGCCTTGCAGCACTGCTCGACGGCCTGCTCGGCGACGCCGATCCGAAGACCGCCCAGGAACGGCTGTCGCGGGTCTACTTCGGGTTCGTGTTCACCGCCCATCCCACCTTCGCGCTGGCGGAGCGGCTGCAGCGGCTGCTGTGCACCCTGGCGGTGGACCGCGATCCCGAGGGCAAGCCGCTCGGCGCCGAGGCCCGGCGGGCCTTGCTCGAGGAGGCGGGCGCGCTGGTGCACGGCCCGGATGCGGAGATCGACCTCGAACGGGAGCAGGCCCAGGCCCTTTTCGCCATCGGCCGGCTGCGGGCGGCCGTAAGGCGGCTTTATCGGATCGCCTGGCGGATCTGCCGCGCCCGTTACGGCGCCCAGGCGCTGGCGCTCACGCCAAGGCTTGTGGGTATCGCGAGCTGGGTGGGCTACGACACCGACGGCCGGCGCGACATCCCCTGGACGGAGACCTTCCACCGCCGCCTGCGGGCGCAGCTGGTGCAGCTCGAGGACTACCGGCGGCGGATTGCGAGCTTGCGCGAGCGCGCGGAGGGACCGGAGGAGCTGGCATCGGTTCTGGGGCTGATCGAGGCCCGCCTCGCCCTCACCCTCAAGAGCCTCGGAGAGGTGGCGGCGGTGCTGGCCGAGGCGCCCGGAGACGACAGCTGGCTGGACCGGCTCGCCGCCGCCGGCCGGGAGCTCGCCGAAAGCGCCGATGTGCGCCTTCGCCACCGAGACGAACTCGCCGCCCTGTTGTCGCGGGCGCTCGCGCATGCCGCAAGTGAGCCCGTGTGCGAGGAGCTGTGGGTGCTGCGCGCGGAAGCGGCCCACTTCGGTCTCGCCGCCGCCCACACCCACCTGCGCATCAACGCCGTCCAGCTGCACAACGCGATCCGGCACGTGATCGGAATGGAGCACCATCCGGAGGATCCCACCTGGCGGCTCACCTATCGCGAGGCGGTGGCGGAGCGGATCGCCCGCATCGAACCGGTGGCGGTGAACCTGGGTTCGCTCGCCCACGAGGGCGCCACCGCACGCCGCGCGTTCATGCTCTGCGCCCAGCTTTTGCGCCACGTGGACGGAGGCGAGCCGATCCGCTTTCTGATCGCGGAGTGCGAAAGCGCCTTCACCCTCCTCGCCGCCCTCTATTTCGCGACCCTCTATGGGGTCTCCGACCGCATCGACATCTCGCCCCTGTTCGAGACCGAGGAGGGGCTCGAGCGGGGTGCGGAGATCGTGGACGAGGCCCTCTCCTATCCGGTGTTCCAGGACTATGTGCGCCGCCGCGGCCGGTTGTGCATCCAGACCGGCTTTTCCGACGCCGGCCGCGCCATGGGCCAGATCGCCGCCGCCGTCGCCATCGAACGCATCCGCATCGCCCTCGCCGAGGTGCTGCACCGCCACCGGCTCGAGGTGGAGCTCGTGATCTTCGACACCCACGGCGAAAGCCTGGGCCGCGGCGCCCATCCGGCGAGTTTCCGGGACCGGCTGCTCTACTACGACACGCCCCACAGCCGCCTTCGGTTCCAACAGGCGGGCATCCGCCAGTGCCAGGAGAGCAGCTTCCAGGGCGGGGACGGCTATCTGCCGTTCCTGCGGGAGGAAAGCGCACTCGCCGTCCTCACCCGGGTGCTGGAGCACCGGATCGGGCCCTCGTCGGAACCGGATGCGGAAGAGGATCCCTTCTACAGCGAACGGATCTATGTGGACGAGTTCTTCGCCGCGGTGCGCCAGTTCAACCGCAGGCTGATGCACGATCCCGACTACGCCGTCTTTCTGGATGCCTTCGGCACCCACTGGCTGGGGCGCACCGGCTCGCGACCCCAGGCGCGCGAGCAGAACCGCCCCAGGGCGGCCCCGGCCCGGCATCAGGCGGTGCAGCTGCGCGCCATCCCCCACAACGCCATCCTCCACCAGCTGGGCGTCCTCGTGCACGTCATCGGAGGTGTGGGCGCCGCCATGGCCCGGGATCCGCAACGCTTCGATTCCCTCTACCGGCGCAGCGATCGCTTCCGCCGCCTGCTCTCCATGGTGGAACACGCCTTCAAGTTCACCGATCCCAGGGTCACCGCCGCCTATCTCGAACTCTTCGACCCAACGCGCTGGCTCGCGCTCGCCTCCGCCCGCGCCGATGGCGAGGTCCAGGCGGGCCTGCGTTCGATCGCCGACCATATGGAGCGCCAGGGGCTCTCCGAGCGGCTCCCGCGCATCTTCCGCTTCATCTGGCGCGACCATCTGGAGCTCGCCCGGGCGCTGCGGGACCATCGCCGCAGGACCCGCGATCTCGGCCAACAGCCCATCGCGGTGGATGCCGCCACCCGGGACAATCTCCACCTCCTGCACGTGCTGCGGCTGGCCCTGATCCAGCGCCTCATGCTGTATGCGGTGGCGGTGCCCGACTTCAGCGACCGCCACGCCCTCACCCGGGAGGAGGTGGTGGCGCGGCTGTTGCGGCTGGATGTGGAGGACACGCTGGATCTGCTCGCGCGCGTCTTTCCGCTCGAGGAGGACGGGCGGGACGAGCGGGACTACGGCGATCCGGCCAGCCACAGCCTCGGCGCCCAGCCCTCCTACATCCACGAGCACGAACGGCTGTTCCGCCCGATCGCGCAGCTCTTCGGCCTGATCCGCCGCGTCGGCACCGCCGTCTGTCACCACATCGGCGCCTTCGGCTGAGACTTCGGGTCCCCTGGCGCAGGACGGCGGCGGGCGCTATCAGCGGGAACGCGTTGGTGTGGCTTTTGGAGATCCGCCGATGACCGCGCCCAACTCGCTCGCCGCCCGCGACATCGCCTATGTGCTCCATCCCTACACCGATCCCCGCCAGCACGAACAAACGGGGCCGCTCGTGATCACCTCCGGCCGGGGGGTGTGGGTGCGCGATGCGGAGGGCCGCGAGTACATCGAGGGGCTCGCCGGCCTGTGGTGCACCGCCCTCGGCTTCTCCGAGCCGCGCCTCGTCGAGGCGGCCCGCCGCCAGCTCGCCCGGCTGCCCTACACCCACGGTTTCGCCGGCCGCTCCAGCGAGCCGGTGATCGAGCTCGCCGAGCGGCTCGTGCGGATCGCCCCCGCCCCCCTCGCCAAGGTCTATTTCACCAACTCCGGCTCGGAGGCGATGGACGCCGCCATCCGGCTCGTCTGGTACTACAACAACGCCCGCGGCCGGCCCGAGAAAAAGCGCATCATCGGCCGCAGACGCGGCTACCACGGGGTCACCATCGCGGCCGGCCATCTCACCGCGCTTGCCTACACCCGCGCCGGCTTCGACCTGCCGATGCGGCATCTGTTCTTCGAGCTCACCACCCCCTCCCTCTATCGGGACGGTCTGCCGGGCGAGGACGAGGAGGCCTTCGCCGACCGCCTCGCGGCCGAGTTCGAGGCCCTGGTGCGGGCCTTGGGGCCGGAGACGGTCGCCGCCTTCGTCGCCGAGCCGGTGATGGGCGCGGGCGGGGTGGTGGTGCCGCCGCGCAGCTACTTCGAGAAAATCCAGCCGCTGCTCGAGCGCTACGACATCCTCATGGTGGCCGACGAGGTCATCTGCGGCTTCGGCCGCACCGGCGCGATGTGGGGCTCGGAGACCTTCCGCATCCGGCCCGACATCCTCACCGTGGCCAAACAGCTGAGCTCCGGCTACCAGCCCATCGCCGCGGTGCTGATCAGCGAGGAGATCTACGCCACCATCGCCGACTATGCGCATCGGCTCGGCACCTTCGGCACCGGCTTCACCTACGGCGGCCATCCGGTGCCGGCGGCGGTGGCGCTCGAGACCCTGCGCATCTACGAGGAAGACCGGATCCTCGACCACGTGCGGAGCCTGGCGCCGCACTTCCAGGCCCGCCTCGCCCGGCTCGCCGACCATCCGCTCGTCGGCGAGGCCCGCGGCATCGGTCTCATCGGGGCGGTGGAGCTGGTGCGCGACAAACGCACCCGCGCGCAATTCGACCCCAAGCTCAAGGTCAACGCCCGGGTGACCGCCCACTGCCAGGCGCGCGGGCTGATCCTGCGGCCGCTCGTGATGGACACGGTGGGCATCTGTCCGCCGCTCGTGATCGGCCGCGAGGAGCTCGACCTCCTCTTCGACCGGCTCGAGGCGGCCTTGGACGCCACCTTGGCGGATCTCGAGCGCGAGGGTCTTCGCTCGCCCTAAAAGGGCGGCCCCGCGCTCACGCCGACAGCGCCGCCGGCGCCCGTTTGCCGCGCTTGACCAGGAGCTTGTTGAGGGCGGCGAGATAGGCGCGGGCCGCGGCCACGATGGTGTCGGTGTCCGAGCCCTGGCCGTGCACGCTGCGGCCCTGTTCCTCCAGGCGCACCGACACCACCGCCTGGGCGTCGGTGCCCTCGGTGACGGCGTGGATCTGGAACAGCGGCAGGCTGGCCTCGTGCGGCACGATCGTGCGGATCGCCCGGAAGGTGGCGTCCACCGGCCCGTCGCCCGAGGCCTCCGCCTCCCGCCGCACGCCGTCCACCTCGAGCACCATGCGCGCGGTGGGCTTGACCTCGGTGCCGCACTCCACCTTCAGGCTGACGAGCCGCACCCGCTGCTCGTGGGCGTGGATTTCGTCGTCGACCAGGGCGATGATATCGTCGTCGTAGATCTCCTTCTTCTTGTCGGCGAGATCCTTGAAGCGGCGGAAGGCCTCGTTGAGGGCGTTGTCGCCGAGGCGGTAGCCGAGCTCCTCGAGCTTCTTGCGGAAGGCGTGGCGCCCCGAGTGCTTGCCGAGCACCAGGCTCGACTTCACCAGCCCCACGTCCTCCGGGCGCATGATCTCGTAGGTCTGGGCGTGCTTGAGCACCCCGTCCTGGTGGATGCCGCTCTCATGCGCGAAGGCGTTGGCGCCCACGATCGCCTTGTTGGGCTGCACGGCGAAGCCGGTGATCGCCGACACCAGCCTTGAGGCGCGCATGATCTGGGTGGTGTCGATGCCGGTGCGGTAGGGCAAAAGGTCGGCGCGGGTGCGGATCGCCATCACGATTTCCTCGAGCGCCGCGTTGCCCGCCCGCTCGCCGATGCCGTTGACGGTACACTCGACCTGCCGCGCCCCGGCCTGCACCGCCCTGAGCGAGTTGGCCACGGCGAGGCCGAGGTCGTTGTGGCAGTGGACGGATACCACCGCCTTGTCGATGTTGGGCACCCGGTCGAGGATGTAGCGGATGAGGTCCGCGAACTCCTCGGGATAGGCGTAGCCCACCGTGTCGGGGATGTTCACGGTGGTGGCGCCGGCGCGAATCGCGGTCTCGATGCAGCGGCAGAGGAAGTCGCGGTCGCTGCGCGAGGCGTCCTCGCCGGACCACTCCACGTCGTCGGTCCACGAGCGCGCCCGCCGCACGCTCTTTTCCACCCACGCCAGCACCTCCTCCGGCTCCATCTGGAGCTTGTACTTCATGTGCAGCGGCGAGGTGGCGATGAAGGTGTGGATGCGCTTTCGCTCCGCGGGCTTGAGGGCCTCGCCGGCGCGGTCGATGTCGCCGTAGGCGGCGCGGGCGAGACCGCAGACCACGCTGCGCTTGACCCGCCGCGCGATCTCCTGCACGGCGCGGAAGTCCCCCTCGGAGGCGATCGGAAAGCCGGCCTCGATGACGTCGACGCCGAGCCGCTCCAACGCCTCGGCGATCTGGATCTTCTCCTCGATGGTCATGGAGGCGCCGGGCGACTGTTCGCCGTCGCGCAGGGTGGTGTCGAAGATGATGACCTTCTCGCGTGCGACGGTGCTCTCGGTCATGGTGGTGTGGGCTCCTCAGCCGTTCGGTGAACCGGTGTGCTGGTGATGGGATGCCGCGCGATGGCCTTCAGCCCTGAGCGCGCCGCGGCGAGCGGGCTCAGGGCCGGCTAAGTCGAAGGAGCCCGAGACGTGCACGAGACCGCACCGGGCGCGCCCCGCGCGCGCCCGCCGGCACCTTCCGCGCTCTCCCCATGGATCTCACGCGATCATCCACCTCAGATCCACCCGCGGCGGCCTCGCACAGCTCCCATATTCCCCGCCCGCACGCGTTTGTAAAGGGACAAGGCGCACGCCACCCACAGAGACCGCAGCACCCCTGCCAACCTTGCCAGCCATTTGCGCGCCGGATATCGTCGATCTCAATCCTCAGTGGAGGGATGCCGGCGATGGCAACCAGCTCGTTCGCGCGCTTGTGGGGGTCGCTCGCGCTTTCGGCGAGCCTGGTGTGGACCCAGACCATGGCCGTGGCAGCACCCCAGCGGACCGCAGCGCCCGCCTCCTTGCGCGATCAGGCGGCCGCCTTCTACCGCGTCCTGCGCGAACTCGAACAGGGGCTCGAGCGCAGCAGCTTCGACCCCGAGGCGCTCGCCGCACGGCTGAGCGACCTCGAAGCGGCCTATGCCTTCGTGCGCGACGAGATCGCCCTTGTGCCCTATGAGGGCGTTCAGCGGGGCGCCGCCGGCACCCTCGCGTCCCGCGCCGGCAATGCCTGCGACCAGGCGCTGCTGCTCGCGGAGCTCCTCCAAGCGCAGGGGCGAAGGACGCGTTTTGCGCTCGCCGAGCTCGACGCGGGGCAGGTCGCCCGCCTGCGCGCGGCTTTGGACCGGCCGGAAACCGCGACAAGCCGTCCGAAGCTGCGCCCGCCGCTCGATTCGCGCTGGCGGCCGCTGTTCGCGCTCGCGGGTGCGGACGGCGAGGAGGTGGCACGCGTCGAGGCGGAACAGCGCCAGCGCCTTGAGGCGCTCGCCGCCCACATCGAAAGCGCCTTCGCCGCCGGTGCCACAGGCCTCGCAGCACTCTACGAGGGCGCCCCTCCGCCCGCTTCGGGCGAGCCGCAGGCGCGGGCTTCGCTCGCCCGCCACTGCTGGGTGCAGGTGGAGACCGAGGCCGGCTGGCTCGATCTCGATCCGACCCTTGCCGAATTCGAGCCGGGCGACCGGCTGCGCGCCCCGGATGCGGTGCTCGAGCGGCTGCCCCTGGACCTGCGGCCGCAGCTCACCCTGCGCCTGCTTGTGCACCGCGAGGAGGGGGGCGAGCGGCGCAGCGCGGCGCTCTTGGAAGAATCCGTACCGCTCGGCGAGGCGGTGTTCGAGGGGCGGCTTTTGGTGATTCCGGAGATCCGCCGGGGCGAGGCGGCGGGCGGTGTGGTCGGAGCGCTGTTGGAGGACCGCGATCTGTCGCGCTTTGCGAGCTTCGTGCCGCTGTTTGCGGTCCCCGGTCGCAGCGTCGCCGTCGGGCTGCCGTTCGCTCTCGACGGCCGGCCGCTTGCGACCGACTTCAACGCCCGCGTCGCGCGGGCGGTGGGGGAGACGGTGGGCGGCGGCTTCGCCGGCGCCATCGGCGCGTTGGGTTCCCTGCTCGACGAACCCGCTCCCGCACCCACCAGCGAAAGCCGCTTTTCGGGCCTGGAGCTCGTGCTCGAGCTGGCCCTGCCCGGCGGCGAGCGGCGCACCTCGCGGCGGCTTCTGGTGCCGCCCGCCCCCGAGGAGGAGCTCGGCGGCCGGTTGTTCTTGAGCGTCGATCTGGTGGCGAGCGCGGCCCGCATCCCAAGCGATCTCTTCCAGGCCGTCGAGATCGCCGCCTGGCGCGCCGCCCGGCCGCTTGTGGAGGCCGCCTTGAGCGCGGATCCGCTGCGCGAGGGCGAGGCCGCGCTCGGCCGGCTGTGGCAGCCGAGCCTGGCGCTCTGGGAATTCCTGAAGCTGCGCGCGGCCTTTGCGGAGGAGCTCGCGGCCCGCTCCTTTCCGGCGCTCGTGCGGGTGCCGGACGGGCCGCTCGTGGTGGCGTTGCACCAGCGCCTCGTGCCGGGAGACGACGGCTGGGCGATGGCGCGGGCGTTCGATCTGGTCTTCAAGCGGGAGCGGGTGCTCGCGCGCGATCCCAACACCCCCGCGCCGGCCGCGGCGCCGGCGGAGATGCTGCGACGTCTGTCGCTGCTCGATGCGGCGCTCGAGGACGCCTATGCGGGCCCGGAGGGGCAAAGCGGGCTCAAGCTGCTCGCGGCCGCCGCGGCCCAGGGAATCGCCCTGCGCCGGCTGGGCGACGTCGCCGATCTCGCCACCATCGAGGGGATGCCGGCCTATGCGCGCTCGCTCATCATCGAGGCGCTCGCGGCCGGCCAGCGGGTGCTGGTGCCGGAGCGGCCGCCCGTGATCGGCGGGCGGCCCTATTTCGCCTTCTGGAGGCTCGATCCCGCCTCCGGGGAGCTCCTTGCCGTCGGCGCCGACGGCACCGGCCAGGCGATGGCCGAATACAAGGAACTGATCGTGGTCACCGCCATCGGCGCCGTGGTGGGCTGCGCGGTCAGCTGGGCCCTGGGCGATCTGAGCGGGGCCTCGGACGTCTACCTGTGCCTCGCGATCAGCATGGCGATCGGCATCCTGGTGGGCGGTGCGGTGTCCTGGCTCGCGGGCCGGCTGCCGTGGCTCGGGGCCAAAGGTCAGGCGGCGGCGGGCGGCGCGCTCGGCGGTGCGGGTTCGTGGCTCGCCGGCCGCACGCTGGGCGGTGGACGGCCTCCCGCCCCCACACCGCCGCCGGCGACGCGAGGCCCGGCCTTGACGCCTCCGCCGAACGTGCCCGCCGCCCTGCCACCCTTGCCTCCGCGCAGCGGCCCGCCGCCCGTGCGGGCGCCGGGGCGGGGACCGATCGCCCGACCCGCGCGCGGCGGAACCATCCCGGTCCCCGCGACGCGAAGGCCGAGCCCCTTCCCGCCGCTCGCATCGCCCGCCAAGCGCCCGGCGGGAAG
>JALSGW010000386.1 GCA_026982585.1 Alphaproteobacteria bacterium
TCCCTGTAACTTCGCCACCACCAAGCCGATCCGCTCGCTCAAGGACTTCGAGGGCCTGCGCCTGTACATGTTCCCCACCGTCGGGCGCTTCATGCAGCGCTTCGGCGTGATCCCCATCTCGCTGCCCTATGAGGATGTGGAGCTCGCGATCCAGACCGGCGAGCTCGACGGGGTCGCCTGGTCCGGCATCACCGAGGACTACACCGTGGGCTGGGCCGACGTCACCAACTACTATCTGACCAACCCGGTCTCCGGCGCCTGGGCCGGCTCGTACTTCGTCAACACCGAGCGCTGGAACGAGCTGCCCGAGCACCTCAAGACCCTGTTCCAGCTCGCCATCGACAGCTCGCACTACTACCGGCTGCACTGGTACTGGTGGGGCGAGGCCAACTACCGCGTGTATGGAGGCAAGCTCGAGCTCACCTCGATCCCGGACGAGGAGTGGCGCACCGTGGAAGAAGAGGCGATGAAGTTCTGGGACGAGGTGGCGCAGCAGAGCGACCGCACCCGGAGGGTGGTGGAGATCCTGAAGAAGTACCTCGAGACCATGGACCGCGCCGGCCCGCCCTACCGCTACGGCTGAGCGAATCCATCCCGCTCTTCGGAAGGCCTCCCTCGCCGAGGGGGGCCTTTTGTTTGCGCCGCTTCGTCCGCGAACGTGGCGCGTCGGTCGATCGGATGCGGGAGAAGCTGGCGCGCCCGAGAGGACTCGAACCTCTGACCTTCGGCTCCGGAGGCCGACGCTCTATCCGACTGAGCTACGGGCGCCGTGCCCCCTATCTAGCGCAGGGTCGGCGCCGGAGAAAGGGGATCGCGGTTGCCGGGGCTCGGGTGCCGGTCAGCGTTCGCGCCCGCTGCGGGGCGAGGCCCGCCGCACGGTATCCGCGCTTTGGCCGAACAAAAAGCGCCGCGCCTCCTCATCCACGGGCTGGGCGCGCTGGCTGACGCTTCGGGCCAGCGCATAGGCGCGCTCGGTGGCGGGGCGGGCGCCGATGTCCTCGAGCCAGCGCTTGAGGTTGGGGAAATCCTCGATGCGCTGGTTCTGCCGCTTGTAGGGCCGGATCCAGGGGTAGCAGGCCATGTCGGCGATGCTGTACTCGCCGGCGATGTAGCGCCGCCCCTCGAGCCGCCGGTCCAGCACCGCGTAGAGGCGTCCCACTTCCGCCACGTAGCGGTCGATCGCATAGGGCACCCGCTCCGGCGCGTACTGGAGGAAATGGTGGGCCTGGCCGCACATGGGACCGAGCCCGCCCACCTGCCAGAACAGCCATTCCAACACCGTCTTGCGGCCCCTGAGGTCGCGGGGCAGGAAGCGCCCGGTCTTCTCGGCCAGATAGAGCAGGATGGCGCCGGATTCGAAGAGGGAGACCGGTTCGCCCCCGTCGTTCGGCGCGTGGTCGACGATGGCGGGGATGCGGTTGTTGGGCGAAAGGGCGAGGAAGTGGGGATCGAACTGCTCGCCGCGGCCGATGTCCACCGGCCGGATGCGATAGGAAAGTCCGGCCTCCTCGAGGAAGAGGACGATCTTGTGGCCGTTCGGGGTCGGCCAATAGTAGAGCTCGATCATGCGGATCTCCTCCGCTATGGCATTCGCGTCACAGCCGGCCTTGGAGGTTGCAATCGCCGCATTGCCAGGGCCGCGCACATTCCCTAAGCAGGCGGCGGGCTTGGCGCCAGCTCGGGAGCCGGTGGAGTGACGATCGTCGGCATCGTGAGGGAACGCCGTGAGCCGGAAGACCGTGTCGCGGCCTCGGCGGATGTCGTCAAGCGTTATCGGGCCCAGGGCCTGGAGGTGCTGGTGGAAAAGGGCGCCGGCGCCGGTTCGGCGATTTCCGACCAGGCATTCGCCCAGGCGGGGGCGGAGCTGGCGCCGGATGCGGCGAGCGTGTTCGCGCGGGCGGACGTGATCCTCAAGGTGCAGGGCCCGACCGCCCAGGAGATCGGACGGCTTAGGGCGGGTCAACTGCTGGTGGGCATGCTCGATCCCTACAATCGCCGCAAGGAGGTGGCGGCGCTGGCCGAGCGGGGCGTGACCGCCTTCGCCTTGGAGCTGCTGCCGCGCACCACCCGCGCCCAGGCCATGGACGTGCTCTCGAGCCAGGCCAATCTGGCCGGCTATCGGGCGGTGGTGGAGGCGATGGCCGCCTATGCCCGGGTGGTGCCGATGATGATGACGGCGGCGGGCACCATTCCGGCGGCCAAGGTGTTCGTGGTGGGAGCGGGCGTGGCGGGACTGCAGGCGATCGCCACCGCCCGGCGCATGGGGGCGGTGGTCACCGCCACCGACGTGCGGCCGCAGGCCAAGGGCGAGATCGAGTCCCTGGGCGCCAAGTTCGTGGGCTACATTCCGGAGGACGCCGCCACCGCGGGCGGCTACGCGCGGCCGCTGACCCCGGAGGAGCAAAAGCGCCAGGCGGAGGTGCTCGCCGACCACATCCGCAGCCAGGACATCGTGATCACCACCGCCCAGGTGCCCGGGCGCAAGGCGCCACGCATCGTCACCAAGGAGATGGTGCGGAGCATGAAGCCGGGTTCGGTGCTGTTGGATGTGGCGGTGGAGAGCGGCGGCAACATCGAGGGCAGCCGGGCCGACAAGGTGGTGTCGGTGGAGGGCGTGCGCATCCTCGGGCCGCGCAACCTCCCCTCGCGGGTGGCGCCGACGGCGAGTGCCCTGTATGCGCGCAACCTGTTCAACTTCCTCGCCCTCCTGTTCCCGGAGGGCTCCGAGGGGCCGCGCATCGACACCGAGGACGAGCTCATCCGCAGCACGCTGCTCACCCACGAGGGGCGGGTGGTGCATCCGGACTTTCAAGGCGGCAATGGAGCCTAGACCATGGAGGCGGTGGATCCCGGAATCATCAACCTCATCATCTTCGTGCTCGCCATCTTCGTCGGCTACTATGTGGTGTGGTCGGTGACCCCGGCCCTGCACACGCCGCTCATGTCGGTGACCAACGCCATCTCCAGTGTGATCGTGGTGGGCGGTCTCATTGCGACCGGCGCCGGCGGGCTTGCCGCGGCATTCGGCGTGCTCGCGGTGCTGTTGGCTTCGGTCAACATCTTCGGCGGCTTTCGGGTGACCGCCCGCATGCTCGCCATGTTCCGCAAGCGCAAGTGAGGGGAGGCCGATGAGCGCCAATCTCGCCGCCCTCGGCTATCTGGTCGGGGCCGTCTGTTTCATTCTCGCGCTGCGCGGCCTCTCCCACCCCACGAGCGCCCGCACCGGCAATCTGTACGGCATGGTGGGTATGGGGCTCGCGGTGGTGATCACCTTGAGCCTGCTCTCGGGCGCCAGCCTGTGGAGCTTCCTGTTGATCGTGATCGCGGTGGCCGCCGGCGGGACGGTGGGCTTCATGATCGCCGAACGCATCCAGATGACGGCCATGCCCCAGCTGGTGGCCGCCTTCCACTCGCTGGTCGGGCTTGCCGCGGTGTTCGTGGCGGCGGCCGCCCTGCTCCGGCCGGAGGCGTTCGGCATCCTCGGGGCCGGGGGCATCAAGCTGGTGTCGCTGTTGGAGATGGGGCTCGGCACCATCGTCGGGGCGGTCACCTTCACCGGCTCGGTGATCGCCTGGGGCAAGCTGCAGGCGCGGTTTCCCAAGCACATCGAGGAACGCATCCCGGAGCCGGTGCTCAACGTGTTCCGGCTGTTCATGCGCTCGGCACCGATCCTGCTGCCGGCACGGCATGCCATCAACATCGCGGTGGGCGCCACCATCCTGCTCCTGTTGCTGCTGTTCATGGCGACCGAGAACGGCTTCGTGTTCTTCCTGCTCGCCCTGTTCTCCTTCGCGCTCGGGGTGCTGCTCATCATTCCGATCGGCGGCGCCGACATGCCGGTGGTGATCTCGATGCTGAACAGCTATTCGGGATGGGCGGCGGCCGGCATCGGCTTCACCCTCAACAACCCCATGCTGATCATCACGGGGGCGCTGGTCGGCTCCTCCGGCGCCATCCTCTCCTACATCATGTGCAAGGCCATGAACCGCTCCTTCGTCTCGGTCATCCTGGGCGGCTTCGGCGAGACCGGCACCGCCCAGACCGGGGCGGAGGAGCGCACGGTCAAGCAGGGCGCGCCGGAGGATGCCGCCTTTTTGATGGACAACGCCCAGAAGGTGATCATCGTGCCCGGCTACGGCATGGCGGTGGCCCAGGCCCAGCACGCGGTGCGGGAGCTGTTCGACGCCCTCGTGGGCCGCGGGGTGGAGGTCAAGTTCGCCATCCACCCGGTCGCCGGACGCATGCCCGGACACATGAACGTGCTGCTCGCCGAGGCCAACATCCCCTATGATGTCGTCTTCGAGCTCGAGGACATCAACAACGAGTTCCAGACCGCCGACGTGGCCTATGTGATCGGCGCCAACGACATCACCAATCCCGCCGCCAAGGAGGACTCCTCCTCGCCGATCTACGGCATGCCGGTGCTGGACGTGGACAAGGCCAGGGCGGTGGTGTTCGTGAAACGTTCGCTTGCGCCCGGATACGCCGGCATCGACAATCCCCTCTTCTATCGCGACAACACCATGATGGTGTTCGGCGACGCCAAGAAGGTGACGGAGGAGATCGTCCGCGCCCTGGAGGCCTAGGAGCGTGCGGCCATGACTCGGGAGCTGCGACTGCTTGCGATCTCCGGCAGTCTGCGCAAGGGGTCCTTCAACACCGCCGCGCTGCGGGCGCTGGGCGCACTGGCCCCCGAGGGCGTGTTGGTGGAGGTCCGCACCCTCCACGGCATTCCCCTCTACAACGAGGATCTGCGCGAGGACGGCGGCTTTCCGCCGGAGGTGACGGCGCTGCGGGAGGCGGTGCGGGCGGCGGATGCGCTGGTGATCGCCACGCCTGAGTACAACTACAGTTTCCCCGGGGTGATCAAAAACGCGGTGGACTGGATCTCCCGGCCGCCGCAGCAGCCGTTTTTGGACAAGCCGGCTGTGGTGTTCAGCGTGAGCCCGGGGATCACCGGCGGGGTGCGGGCGCAGTGGGCGCTCAAGCCGGTGCTGGCCGGACTCGGGGCGCTGGTGCTGCCGCGGCCGGAGGTGGCGATCGGCTCGGCGCGGGCGAAGTTCGACGATAAGGGGGCGCTCGTCGACGAGGACAGCCGCAAGCGGCTCGCCGCCCTGCTCGAGGCGCTGATCGCCTGGACGCGGCGCTTCGGCGCCGGTTGAGGACGGCGGACGCAGGGGCGGGCGGCACCGCGGCTCGAGAACACCGTCGGACTAGTTGCGGACCGTCGCGGCGGTGGGGGAGGAGGCGAGGATGGATGCGGCTTTGCGGTTAGAGGAACAGATGACCGCCATCGGCCGGCGGGCCCGGGAGGCGGCGCGGCGGATGGCCAATGCGCCGCGGAAGGCCAAGGACCGGGCGCTGCGTGCGGCGGCCGAGCTGTTGCGCCGCAACGCGTCCGCCATCCTCGCCGCCAACGCGGAAGATGTGGCCCTGGCGCGGGAGAAGGGGGCGAGCTCCGCCTTTCTCGACCGGTTGCGGCTCGACGAACGCCGCCTCGAGGCGATGGCCGCCGGGCTCGAGCAGATCGCCGCGCTCGAGGATCCGGTCGGCACCGAGCTCGCCCGCTGGCGGCGCCCCAATGGGCTCGACATCGCGCGGGTGCGGGTGCCGCTCGGGGTGGTCGGCATCATCTACGAGAGCCGACCCAATGTCACCGCGGATGCCGCCGGGCTGTGCCTCAAGGCGGGCAATGCGGCGATCCTGCGCGGGGGATCGGAGAGCTTTCGCTCGAGCGGCGCCATCCTCGCCTGTCTCCACGAGGCGCTGGAGGAGGCGGGCCTGCCCCAGGCGGCGGTGCAGGCGGTGCCCACCGCAGACCGCGCCGCGGTGGGGATGCTGTTGCGCCTGCACGATTATGTGGACGTCATCGTGCCGCGCGGCGGCCGCTCGCTGATCGAGCGGGTGTATGCGGAAAGCCGCATCCCGGTGCTCGCCCATCTCGAGGGCATCTGTCATGTGTACCTGCACGAGCGGGCCGATCCCGAGATGGCGGTGCGGGTTGCGGTCAACGCCAAGATGCGGCGCACCGGTATCTGCGGCGCCTGCGAGACCCTCCTGTGCGACGCCGCCAAAGCACCGCAGCTGTTGCCTCCGGTGCTGGATGCGCTGATCCGCGAAGGCTGCGAGATCCGCGGCGACGAGACGGTGCGGGCGCTCGAGCCCAGGGCCAAGCCCGCCAGCGAAGAGGACTGGCGTACGGAATATCTCGACGCCATCCTTTCGGTGCGGGTGGTGGACGGCCTCGATGAGGCGATCTCCCACATCAACACCTACGGCTCCCACCACACCGACAGCATCATCACCGAGGACGCGGAGGCGGCGGAGCGCTTCCTGCGGGAGGTGGATTCGGCCATCGTGCTGCACAACGCCTCCACCCAGTTCGCGGACGGCGGCGAGTTCGGCATGGGGGCGGAGATCGGCATCGCCACGGGCCGGCTGCACGCGCGCGGGCCGGTGGGCGTGGAGCAGCTCACCACCTTCAAATACGTGGTGCGCGGCAGCGGGCAGATCCGGCCGCCGTGAGCGGCGCTCTAGGCCGGCGCCAGGGGCCGGCTCAGCGCCGGCGGCGGATCGCGCCGAGCCGGGGCTGGACGATCAGCAGCTGGCTCGCGAAACCGTGCTGCGGATGCCAGCGGTGGAGGAACACCGCCGGCGGTTCGACCAGAAACAGCGCCTCTGAGCTCTCCTCGGCCATCTCCGGCGCGCAGGAGAAGGCCACCGCCGGCGCCACCAGGAGCGGCAGGCCGCACCAGCGGGCGAAGGCCGGCCGGTGCAGATGACCGCAGAGCAGCGCCTGCACCTTTTCCGGTCGCACCGACAGCGCTGCGGCAAGCCGCTCGGCGTCGCGCAGCCGCAGCCGGTCCATGAAGGGCAGGCCGAAGGCCATGGGCGGGTGGTGGAGCACCACCACCACCGGCCGCTCGGCGCGGCGCAGCTCGGTCTCCAGGAACGCCGCCCCGCTCTCGCCGAGCTCGCCGTAGGCCTCACCCTCCACCACCGTATCGAGCAGCACAAGCCTGAGCGGTCCTGCGTCCACGGCCGCCGACAGGCGTCCATCCGCCCGCTCGCACCAGGGCTGTTCGGGAAACACCTCCCGCAGCTGCGGGCGCCCGTCGTGGTTGCCGGGCACGATGAGGTAGGGAAGCTGCAGGCGCTCCACCTGCGCCCGCACGAACCGATAGGCCTCCCATTCCTCCTCCTCGGCCACCAGGTCGCCGGTGAGCAGGAGCAGGTCGGCACGCGGGCCGGTCCCGCGCAGATGGTCGACGAGCGCCGCAAGCCGGGCGTTGGTGTCCACCTGGTCCCAGAACAGCCGCCCCGGGATGCGGGCGTGCAGGTCCGAGAGGTGGAGGATGGAAAAGGTGCCGGTCACGGCATCAGCACCGTGGCGCCGGTGGTGCTGCGGGCCTCGAGGGCGCGGTGGGCGTCGGCCGCCCGGGCCAGCGGAAAGGTCTGGTGGATTTCGATCTTCACCGCTCCCTGCCGCACCACCTCGATGACATCGCGGGCGTTGGCCTCGAGCTCGGCGCGGCTCGCCACATAGTGGAAGAGGGTCGGCCGCGTGACGTAGAGCGAGCCCTTTTGGGCGAGCAGGCCGAGGTTGAAGGCTTCCACCGCACCGCTGGCGTTGCCGAAGCTCACGAGCAGCCCGCGCGGCTTGAGGCAATCCAGGGAGCTCATGAAGGTGGCCCGGCCGACGCCGTCGTAGACCACAGGCACGCCTTCGCCGTCCGTGAGCTCGCGCACCCGCTTGACCACATCCTCCTCGCGGTAGAGGATGACGTGATCGCAGCCGTGGGCGCGGGCGATCTCCGCCTTCTCGGGACTGCCGACGGTGCCGAGCACGCGAGCCCCGAGATGCTTCGCCCACTGGCAGAGGATGAGGCCGACGCCGCCCGCTGCGGCGTGGACCAGGATGGTCTCGCCCGGTTTCACCGCATAGGTCTGCTTGAGCAGATAACGGGCGGTCATGCCCTTGAGCATCATGGCGGCGGCGGTGCGGTCGTCGATGTCGTCGGGAATCGGGATCAAAACCGCGGCCGGCATCACCCGCGCCTCGGCGTAGGCGCCGGCGGGTCCGGTGCCGTAGGCGACCCGCTGGCCGGGGCGCAGCCAGGAGACCCCCTCGCCCACTTCCTCCACCACGCCGGCCGCCTCGAAGCCCGGCGTGAACGGCAAACCGTCGGCCGGCGGATAGAGGCCGGTGCGCAGATAGACGTCGATGTAGTTGAGCCCGATGGCGGTGTGCCGCACCCGCACCTCGCCGGGACCGGGCCGCTTCAGATCGACCTCCTCGAGCTCCAGCACCTCCGGTCCGCCGAAGGATCGCACCACGATGCGCTGGACCACCGATCGCCTCCCTCCAACAGATCCGCCTCACCCCTCTTTTAGAGGATGGGACGCGCGCTTGGCCACAGGGGCGAGCGCCCGGCACAACGGATCCGCGCTCGCGGGGCGCAGGCGCGGCGGCGGCGGCCGGCCGCCCGGCCACAGGGCGCCCACGCGGGCGCGCAGCACGAGCTCGCCGCTCACCGGTACCAGCGCCTCGACCTGCCACTTGCCCCGGCTCGGCTTCCCGCACAGCACGGCGCCGCGCCGGGCGAGCAGCAGCGCCAGCGCCTCGGCCGCACTCGCCGTCTCCGGACCGATCAAAAGAGCCCGCACCCGCGCCCGCGGCACCGCGCCTGGGCGGGCAACCAGGCGCCGGCGCCCGGCCTGCGACACCAACCACAACTCCTCCCCTTCGCCGCTCAAGGAGGAGGCGAGTGCGAGCATGCGTTCGACGTCCCC
>JALSGW010000387.1 GCA_026982585.1 Alphaproteobacteria bacterium
CGCACCAGCAACGCCGGGACTATGGGCCGTGAACCTCGCTTCTGTCCAGCTCCGGGCAGGCTCACCAAGGGGGGATGGCGGTGTGGACCAACACGGCGGCGGCCGTGGCGCACTCCGGGGTGCGCGCCGGCGGTCGCGAACGAAGTCGGGGCGACTCGCGACCACGGGGGAAGGCTGGGCTCGCCCGCCCCAGGGGCGCGCGAGACGCGCTGTCGCTCAGGGCGGCGGCGCCGCGAGCGCGGGCGCGTCGTGGCGGCGATAGAGCACATAGCCGCCGGTGCGGGCAGCCACCCGGAAGCCCGGCGGAGGACGGCTGCGGAAGCGCACAAGCGGGCTGTCCGGCGCTGCGCCGGGCCGCAGCAGCAGATACGACACATAGGCGGCCGGCGCCGACAGCGCCTGCTCGAAGCGCGGGTCCGCGGGAAGCAACAGCGGCTTTAAGGTGGGCATGCGGGCGAGCAGACGGTAGCTCCCCCTGTCGTCGGCGAGCACCGTGCCCGGTGGCAGTGCTGCGAGTTGGGCGGCTAGGGTCCGCTCCACCCGTTCCGGTTCCGCGAGGCGGTCCATCGCGTGAAGCCAGCGCCGGTATTCGGGCGTCTCGAGGGCGAGCCCGAAGGCGAGCTGAAGAGCAGCCGCTGCGATCATCGTGAACGCCTGCGCGCGGGCGAGGCGGGTCGGAAGCGCCGCTGCGGCGATCCAGCCGACCAGCACCGCCAGCTCCAGCGTTCCCACCCCGGGCCGCAGGGCGGGGACCACCGCCAGCATCCCCACCGCCAGCGTGCCCGGCAGCTCCGGTGCCCGGCGCGCGATCTGGAGCGACAGCGCGAGGAGGTAGAGCGGCGCCAAAAGCACCCTTCCCACCGGCGCTTGCGGCGCAAGCAGCCCGAAGCCCGCCCGCCAGACGGGCTCGCCGGTGAACAGCCAGGAAAGATAGAGCCAGCTCAGGCTCGCGGCCGCGATCGGGAACAGGGTGACGAAGGCGAGCGCGGTGGCACGCCAGGGACAATCGCGCGTCGCAGCCGCGCCGAGCAGGGCGGCGCCGAGGAGCGCGGCTGTGGGGATGGAAATGGGGGTGGCCGTAAAGGCCAGCCCGAGCGCGAGACCACAGCGCAACAGCGGCAGGGTGAGACCGGTCTCGAGATACTGGCGGTAGCCGCGATGGGCGAGATAGAGGAGGAACAGGCCGAGGAAGGTGGCGGGGTCCGTCACCACCAGGTAGAGGGAG
>JALSGW010000388.1 GCA_026982585.1 Alphaproteobacteria bacterium
CGCACAACATCCACGACATGCGCGGCTGTCTCGCGCGGGTGGACTCGCTGCCCTATGCGGCGCGGCGGGCGGTGCGCGGCGCCAATGCGGCCCGCATCTTCCAGCTCGGCTGAGGATCGCGGGGCCGCAGACCGCAGCCATGGAATGCCGATTCGGAGAGCTGCGGCATCCGAACCTGCGGCTCTGGGCAGGTGCGACCGTCGTCCCCGCCGGGCGGCGGGAAACATCGCCGTGGTCCCGGCAGCGCCGTCTCGAACCTCCCTCGGGCGGACCGTGGCCCGGGCCGAGATGGCCGGAGGCGCTGTCCGCCCAGCACCGCCCACCGGGAGGAGCGGGTTTTCTGCAAGTGTCGGGGCACGCCTTCGCCGGGGCGATCACGATTGCTGCGCGGTCCCTGCGGGTTCCCCTGTCCGGGGCCGGCGCAGGGCGAGGATGTGGGCGATGATGCGCGCCACCGCCTCGTAGTGGGCGACCGGGATGCGGGCGCCCACCTCCGCGCCCCGATAGAGCGCTTGGGCGAGCGGCGGGTTTTCCACCACCGGCACGCCGTGGGCGCGGGCGATCTCGCGGATGCGCAGCGCCAGCCGCCCCTGCCCCTTGGCCACCACCTCGGGCGCCTCCATGCGCCCCTGTTCGTAGCGCAGGGCGACGGCGAGATGGGTGGGGTTGGTGATCACCACGGTGCTCTTGGGCACTTCCGCCATCATGCGCCGCTTGGCCCGCTCTCTCCGCAGCTGACGCAGCTTCTGGCGGATGAGCGGATCGCCCTCGGTCTCCTTGAACTCCTCCCGCACCTCCCGCCGGGTCATGCGCATGTCCTCGAGGAACTCGGCGCGCTGGTAGGCGTAGTCCAATCCGGCCACCAGCAGCATCGCCGCCGTCACCGCCACCAGCAACAGCAGGCCGACGTCGGCGAGCGTGCGCACCAGGCCCGCGAGACCGAACTCCGGCGCCGCCTGCAGCTGACCCCACTTCGGCACCAGGACCGCCACCAGAAGCCCCGCGATCACCACCAGCTTGATCACGTTCTTGACGAACTCGACCAGGCTGCGGCGGGAGAACAGGCGTTTCAGTCCGCTCAAGGGCGAGATGCGGGAGAGCTTGGGCTTGAGGCTCTCGCCGCTCCAGACCACGGCGTTCTGGAGCACGGCGGCGGCGATCGCCGCCGCGGCGGTGGCGAGCAGCACCGGCGCCACCAGCATGGCGGCGAAGCGGAAGGCCTCTGCGAGCGCGCTCAGCGGCTCCGCCCCGGCGAGCCCCTCCAGGGCGCGGCGGAAGCCGAGCAGCAGCCAGCCGCCGGCGAGCGGACCGGCCGCGAACAACATCAGCGCCCCGGAGAGCAGGATCAACAGGCTGTAGACCTCCCGCGAGCTGGCCACCTGGCCGCGCTCGCGCGCCTTCTCGAGGCGTCTCGGCGTCGGCTGTTCGGTCTTCTGACTGCGGTCCTCGAACTCCGCCACCGAAGCCTCCGCCTAGCCGAACCCGAGCGGCCGCAACAGCGCATCGAACCGCCCCAGGAACCATCCCAGCGCCGCCGTCACGCCCACCAGCAGACCGGCCAGCGCGAGCAGGATCTGCAGCGGCAGGGCGACGAAGAACACCTGGATCCCGGGCACGAGCCGGCCGAGCAGGCCGAAGGCGAGCTGGGTGACCATCATCACGATCACCACCGGCGCCGCGATCGCAAGGGCAAGCGGCCAGATCTCGGTGGACAGCACGCTCAACCATTCCGCCGCCGAAGCGGCGGGCAGCTCCCCCAAGGGCAAAAGCCGGTAGGAGCCGAACAGGCCGCGCAACAGGAACAGATGCCCGCCGGTCACGTGCAGGAGCACGAGACCGGAGGCGGCGAGGAAGCGCGAGGGAATGGTGTTGGGCGCGCTCTGGCGCGGATCGAAGAGGACCGCGGCGCTCAGGGCCATGAGCATGGCGACCAGCTCGCCGGCCATGTAGAGCGCCATGAACACGAACCGGGCGCTCGCCCCGAGCAACAGCCCGATCATCAACTCGCCAAGCAACAGGGCGATGCGGGCGGCATCGCCTTCGGGCAGGACGATGCCGTCGCCGAGCGCCGAGAGGCCCACAAGCGTCAGCCACAGTGCTGCGGCGAGCCGGATGCGGACCGGGATCGCCCCCTCGCCGATGCCGGGCAGCAGCATGACCGCGGTGCCGATGCGGGCGAAGAGGATGCCGGCCTTCTCCACCTCCTCCGCCAACAGTCCCACTTCCAGCATCAGCCGACCCCCACCTCGGCGATGCGGGCGAACAGCCGCAGGGTGAAGGCTTCCATGGTCTGCCACAGCCACGGCATGGCGACGAGCAAGGTCACGAACAGAGCCGCCATCTTCGGCAGCAGGGTGAGGGTCAGCTCCTGGATCTGGCTCAGCGCCTGCAGGATCGAGATGGCGAGGCCGGCCGCGAGCGCGGCGAGCAGCGGCGGTGCCGCCACCTGCATGGCCACCCACAGGGTCTCGCGCACGAGATCGAACACCGTTTCCGGACTCACCGCCGTGATCCTCCAACCGGCCGCAGCCGTGGCGGCCCTTGCCTCAAACCGCGGGACGGCGGAGCGAAGACGGATTCCATCTGCGCGGCACCGAGTCGCGTCGCGCCCCCGGCCGCCCAGGACATGCGCCGCCGCTCCCGAGACGGCCGCAGCGAGCACAAGGCTCCCGCCTTCCATACCCGCGCGGCCATCTCACCAAACCCGAACCCACACAAACCCGACTTTCCCGCTTTCCATGCGCGGCCACCTCCGCCGCGGATGCAGGCGGCGCGCCCCGCCCGGACCGCTCGCCGGGCGCGCGCGGCCAGGCCGACGCCGGTATGCCGAAGACGATGGTGCCGGCGCCGCTCGCCGGGCGCGCGCGGCCACGCCTCGAGCCCATCGCCGTAAGATCGCGCCCATAAGCCGGCTCCCCTTGTGCGTGGTCATGGCCCCCGCCCGGCGGGGATGCGGGCTGCGGCCTCGCGCGGCCTCCGTGCCGGTCGGTTGCGGGGTGGCGGAGGTGCCGGCTCCCATGCACGCGGTCATTCCTCGCGACCCCGGCGCCAAGGACGCACACCGCACCCGTCTCACACCGCCGCACGGCCGTTCCGCTTCCGAAGCATCGCATCGCCAGCGGAATGGCAGCTGTATCTCACGGTCTCCCATGGCCGCACGGCCGTTTCGCCTTTGAAGCAACCCTCAGATCTGCATGCGCATGATCTCCTGGTAGGCAGCGATCACCCGATCGCGGATCACCGTCATGCGCTGCAGCGCAAGTTCCGCGGCGGAGACCGCCTCCACCACCTCCTGCACGCTCGCGGTCCCCAAAAGCCCCTTCTGCGCCATCTCCTCGCCCTGGCGCAGGGTGGCGACGGCGTTCTCCAGCTCCCGCTGCAGGAAGGCTGCAAACGCCGGCGCCTCACCGCCCGAAGCCGGCTTCGCTCCCCCAGCCTCCCGAAGGGCCAGCTCGGTCGCCTTGCCGAGCAGATCCGACACGCGATCGACCATGATCCACGCTCCCGTTCAGCGCAACAGGTCCAGGGTGCGCAGCAAAAGGCCCCGGGCGGTCGCAAGCAGGTTGAGGTTGGCCTCGTACGTGCGCTGCGCCTCGCGCATGTCCATGAGCTCGATGAGGGGATTGACGTTGGGGTATTTGACAAACCCCCGCTCGTCCGCGGCGGGATGGCCGGGTTCATAGCGCAGCTCGAAGGGCGCCTGGTCGCGCAACAGCCGCACCGCCCTGGGCAGCACCGTTCCGCTCTCCCGGTCCAACAGATTCTCGAACACCACGAGTTTGCGCCGGTAGGGATCGCCGCCCGGGGTCGCCGCGGTGGCCTCCGCATTGGCGAGATTCTCCGCCACCACCCGAAGCCGCACCGCCTGCGCCCGCATGCCGGATGCCGCCACCTTGAAACTCGCTTCCAGACTCACCGCACCTCTCCCGCATGCACGATCCCGCCGCCCACCGCCGTACGGCAAGCGAACCCGACCCTGTGCGCCCTCGAAGCCGGCGGCTTTGGCCATGCACCTCGCCCAAACCCGCCCCGCAGCCCGTGCCGGACGACCCAAAGCGCCTTGCCGGGTCGCCACCGCCGCCCTCGCCCCGCCGGGCCGACAGCTGGGCCTGCCTCCATCGCCGCCGCGTTTCCGGGCGGGCGAGGGCGCCCGCAGCATCCGGGCCCGGTTTCGTGCGACCACGGGCCCATGCGCGGGGACGATGCGCTCTCCCGGCCCGAGCCTGCGCACCCGAGCCCGGGCGCCTGTTCCCGTATCCCGAACCGGTGCCGGCCATCCATCACCCGCTCCTCACCATCCCGGGCACGCCCCTCACGCCGTCTGCCCGCCCAGCACGGTGCGGAACAGGCGCTTGTAGGTGCCGTAGAGGTTGACCGCGAGCAGGTAGTCCCGCTGGGTTTCGGCGAGCTTCTGCAGCTCTTCGGGCAGGCTCACCCCGTTGCCGGAGGGGCTGAGCTCGACCGGCGCCACCGGCCGCGGTTCCAGCTCGGGGGAAGGCGGCTCCGCCGCGATATGGCGCGGATCGGTGCGCACCAACCGCCAGGCCGTCCGCTCGCCCTCCAACCGGCTCCTGAGGAGGGCGGCGAAACTCTCCCTCGGGAGGTCCCGCGGCCGGTAGTCCGGCGTGTCGGCGTTGGCGACGTTCTGGGCAAGCGCCGTGAACCTTGCCCCGAGCCAGCGCTGCCGGGCGGAGATGAGCGCGAACAGGCTGTTGTCGGCCATGGCCGGGACCTCCGATCACCCCTTGCGGTTGCACCGCTACCAGCGCACGGTTAACAGAAGCTTAAGCCCCATGCGCTATCTCGGCCCCGGATCGCTGGAGGACGCGATGCTGTATCTCAGCCGCAAGGTCGGTGAAGCCGTGATCGTCAACAACGAGATCGAGATCCGGGTGGTGGCGATCCGCGGCCGCAGCGTGAAGCTGGGCTTCCACTTCCCGCCCACCGCGAGCGTGCTGCGCGAGGAGGTGTTCCGGCAGATCGAGCGGGAGAATGCGGCCGCCGCGGCGACCGTCCGGGAACTGGAGCAGGACGCTCTTGGGTTGGGCGCGCGAGACGGGACGGAGGGCGGGGATGAGCCCGGGCGCTGAACGGCCGCCGCGGGTGGCGGTGGTGATGGGGAGCGTATCGGACTGGGACACCCTGTCCGAGGCCGCCCGTCTGCTCGGGGAGCTGCAGATCCCCCACGAGGTCCGGGTGGTATCCGCCCACCGCACCCCCGAACGCCTCTACCGCTTCGCCCGGGAAGCGGAGGAGCGGGGAATCGAGGTGATCATCGCCGGTGCGGGCGGAGCCGCCCATCTGCCGGGGATGATCGCCGCCATGACCCTGCTTCCCGTGCTCGGCGTGCCGGTCGAGAGCGCCGCCCTCAAGGGCCTGGACAGCCTGCTCTCGATCGTCCAGATGCCGGGCGGTGTTCCGGTCGGAACCCTGGCCATCGGCCGCGCGGGAGCCCGCAACGCGGCGCTGCTGGCGGCCGCCATGCTGGCCCGAAGCGATCCGGAGCTGCGCGAACGTTACCGCAGGTGGCGCACAGCCCAGAGCGAGTCGGTGCCGGACCATCCGGAGCAGACGCCCGGCGGGCGCTGAGCCGGCCCCTCCCGCCCCGGGCCGCCCCCGAAGCGGGCGACATGCCGGAGCGGTCGATGCTGCCGGATCCTTGCGCGCCGTTTCCCGGCGAGCCGGCTGGGAACGCTTCCCGGGCCGGTCCGCCCGATGCGCAGCGAAGCCGCTAGAGGGAGACCTCCACGTCGAGCCGTCCCGTGCGCCGCAACACGTTCACCGCCACGTCCTGGCCGTAGCGCCGCAGCAGCAGGTCCGCCTCGCCCTCGCCCACCCGCAACCCGTGCAGTCGCACCTCCTCCAAAAACGGCGGCAGACGGGGATGGTGGAGGGTCACGGTGTGCCGTTCGCCGTCGATCTCGAGTCCCAGCACCGCCTGCAAAAGCGCCAGCACCGCGCCGCTCGCCCAGGCCTGGGGGGAGCAGGCGACCGGGTAGAGGGTGGGGCCGGTGCCGGGCTTGCGCGCAAACCCGCAGTAGAGCTCCGGCAGACGGCGGAGATCCATCTGGGCGGCCGCCTCGGCGATGGCGGTGAAAATGGCGAGCGCCTGGTCGCGGAAGCCGTAGTGGACGAGCCCCTGGGCGATGAGGGCGTT
Source organism: Alphaproteobacteria bacterium (assembly GCA_026982585.1). Lineage (GTDB taxonomy): Bacteria > Pseudomonadota > Alphaproteobacteria > Geminicoccales > Geminicoccaceae > HRBIN39. The sequence goes on from JALSGW010000388.1 coordinate 6,158, forward strand.
GTCGTGCGGCCAGATCGAACCGTTGTGATAGGACATGGGATTGTAGCGCGCCTCCCCGGCCGCCACCGTGCGCACCCCCCAACCGGAGAAGAAGACCGGCTCGAGCAGGAGCCGGGCGAGCCGCTTTGCGCGCTCGGGAGCGACGATGCCGGTGAACAACAGCTGGCCGGCGTTGGAGGTGCGCACCCGACAGGGCCGGTCGTAACCGTCCAGGGCGAGCGCATAGCAGCCGAGATCCTCGCACCAGAAGGCCTGCTCGAACCGCGCCCGCAGGGCGGCCGCCTCCGCCCGCAGCCGTTCCGCCTGCCCCTCCTCCCCGAACAGCGCGGCCATCCGCGCCGCCTCCATCAGCGCCGCATACACATAGCCCTGCACCTCGCAGAGGGCGATCGGGCCGGAGGCCAGCCGGCCGTCGGCATGGAACACCGAATCCGAGGAATCCTTCCAGCCCTGGTTGACGAGCCCCTTGCCGGAGGCGCGATAGCGCAGGAAGCCCCCTCCCTCGGCGAGCCCGCGCAGGATCCAGTCGAGCGCCCGCACGACGTTGGGCCAGAGCTCGCGCAAGGTGGCCCGGTCTCCGGTGCGGGCGAGGTAGCGTCCGGCGAGAAACACGAACAGGGGCGTGGCGTCCACGCTGCCGTAGTAGCGGCCGAAGGGCACCTCCCCCAGGCGGGCCAGCTCGCCCAGGCGCATTTCGTGGAGCACCTTGCCGGGTGCCGCATCCCGCTCCGGATCCTCCGCCTCGGCCTGGGTGGTGGCGAGCAGCCGCAGCACCCCGCGCGCGATCTCCGGGTCCATCCACAACACCTGCAGCGCGGTGATGATGCCGTCGCGGCCGAAGACGGCGCTGAACCAGGGGATCCCCGCGTAGGGATAGAGGCCGTAGGGGGTGCGGGTGGTGAGAGTGTAGAGGTCGGCCACCGCCCGCGAGACCACCTCGTTGAAGATCTCATGCGAGGTCTCGATCCCGAGCGCCCGGGCACGCATGCGGCCGTGGGCGTCCCGCGCCCGCCGATGCCCGTCCGCGAAACCGGAGGAGACCGCCGCCGGCCGCGATCCGTCCTCGCCCACCGCCACCCACAGCTCGATCTCACACCGCCCCTTGGCCGCGAGCTCCATCCGGAAACTCGCCCGCCTCGGGGTGAGGCGCTGCGGCCGCGGCGAAAAGCCGATCACCACCCGCTGCCGGCAGCCGTCGCGGGCGCGGTAGAGCAGCTCCACCTCGGAGTCCGAGCGAAGCCGGCTCTCGAGGCTGCCCCGCGCGCTGGCGCGATGGCCGCGGATCTCGAACAGATCGGCGAAATCGCTCGCGAACTCGACCGCAAGCCGCACCGTGCGGCATTCGGTGTCGAAGTTCTCGAGGCGCAGCTGCTCGTACATGCCGTCCTCGAGCAGAAAACGCGCCCGCTGCAGGTGGATGGTGTCCCGCTGCACGAGAAGCCGCCCGGAGGCATCGAACAGGTCGGGATTGGTGAGATCCACGCTCAGAAGCTGGTTGTCGTCCGAGATGGTGGAGCTCAGGAACAAGGGTGTCTGGTCGTCCAGGGTGAGCCGGAAGTAGGAGAGGATGCGGGTGTCCTTGTAGAAGAGCCCCTCCGGGCTTCCCGCACCGTCGTGGATGTCGCCGTGGTGGTCGAACAGACCGAAGACGTCGCCGTGTTTGAGCGTGCGCGGGCGACGCTCGAGAAGCGAGGTGGTGGCGGGGATGTAGAACTGGATGGTGGACGAACCCTGTTGGTGGACGTTCATGGCTCCGGCGCCGATCGTACCGCCCGCAACCCCCGACAAGGCGCCGCGGGCGGCTCGCGCCGCCCGCCCCGTGGTGTTCTGACGTGGAGGGCCCGACCCTCAGGCCGCGATCGCCCTCGGCCGCGCACTCTCCAGCAGACGCCGATAGATTTCAAGATAGTCCCGCGCCATGCGCTCGGCCGTGAAGCGGGCCTCGAAACGGGCCCGCACCCGGGCGCGGTCGAGCGCATCGATGCGGGCGAGGGCCTCCACCGCCTGCGCCTCGCTGTCCACCACGAAGCCGGTCACGCCCGTCTCCACCACCTCCGGCACCGATCCGCAACGCCAGGCCACCACCGGGGTGCCGCAGGCCATGGCCTCGATCATCACGAGCCCGAACGGCTCCGGCCAGTCGATCGGGAACAAGAGCGCGCGCGCACCCCGCAACAGCTCCTCCTTGCCGCGGTCGTCCACCTCGCCCACGAACTCCACCCCATCCAAGCGCAGCAGCGGATCGATCTCCCGTTCGAAATAGAGCCGGTCCACCGCATCCACCTTGGCCGCGATCTTGAGCGGCAGCCCCGCCTTGCGGGCGATGCGGATCGCCCGGTCGGGCCGCTTTTCCGGCGAGATGCGGCCCAGAAACAGGACGTAGTCCTCGGCGCGGGAGGACGGCCGGTAGAGATCCGGCGGCAGCCCGTGGTGGACGGTGCCCATCCAGCGCAGCCCGAGGCTGCGCAGCGGTGCCCTCTGGGCATCGGAGATCGAGACCAGCGGCATGAAGGGAAAGCGGGCGTGC
>JALSGW010000389.1 GCA_026982585.1 Alphaproteobacteria bacterium
CACGTGGTTCCAGGTGGCGGCCGTCACGGCGCTGTAGCCCAGAAGCCAGGGCGAGACCACCAGCCACAGGCCCAACAGGCCGTTCACCCACTCCTCCCACTCGTGGAAGGAGAACAGGGCGGCCAGCGCGGCCACCGCGATGATCACCCCCGGCACCCAGGCGTTCCAGGCCGCCGTCGCCTCGCCGCTGTAGGCCAACAGCCACGGCGAGACGATCAGCCACAGGCCCAACAGCGCGTTCACGACATCCGGCCACTGTCGCGTCAACCGTTCACCCAAGGTCGCCATGGCCAGCACCTCCCATGCCGCACAGTCCCACCCGAGCACGGCTCGAGCGGGTAGGACGACCCCGCATTCGATGTGGGAAGGGGCGGCAGGCGCTGCAAGAGGGGGTGCGGGATCATGTCGAATTTGCGACAGATTCTGCCCTCCAACCACCACCGCGATCGCTTGGTAGTGGCTTGCGGATAGGGAACATCCGGCTGCGTGGGTGATGTCGCGAATTCGATAGATTTCGGCTTGGGGAGGCACGGCCGGGTGCCATTTCTGGAGGATAGGAAGAGTGGTCTCTGCGGAGAGCGGCAGATGGGCGGGGTGCAGATGGCCGAGACGGTGGGGATCGAAGAGCCGGAGCTCGATCTCGGCGGAGTGCTCGCGGGCTGTTCGATCGAGCTGTTGCCCGATCCCGGGCTCGACCTCGGCCCTCTGGCGTCTGCGCTCGCGCCCGGAAGCCGGGTGTTCCTCGCCTTCGCCGCGCGCACCCAACCTGCGGTCCTGGTGGAGACGGCCCGGAGGGTGGGGGCGCTCGGATTCGTGCCGGTGCCGCATCTGCCGGCGCGCCGGTTTGCCGATGCGCGAAGTTTTGCCGGGCTGCTCGAAGCGCTCGCCTCCTGTGGGGTGCGGGAGGCGCTGGTGATCGCCGGGGATCCGGCCCGTCCTGCCGGTCCCTATGCGTCCGCCCTGGCCCTGATGGAGACGGGCCTGTTCCGGGCCTTGGGGTTCGGTCGTCTGTTCGTGGCCGGTCATCCGGAGGGGCATCCGCGGGTGGCCGTTCCCGAGCTCGAGCGCGCGCTTCGGGCCAAGTTGGCTGTTGCGGAGCGCGCGGGGATCGCGCTCGAGGTGGTGACCCAGTTCGGGTTCGACGCCGATGCTCCGCTCCGCTTCGAGCGGCGTCTGCGGGAGCTGGGCGTGGAGGTGCCGATCCGGGTCGGG
>JALSGW010000390.1 GCA_026982585.1 Alphaproteobacteria bacterium
TCGCGCCCGCCACGAGCTGAAGGTGGAACTCGCAAGCGATCCCGAAGGTCGGGTGGCCCGGGCCTTCGGCGCCTTCGGCACCCGAATGCGTTTCGGACGCCCCCGCACCGGCGTGGTGCGCAGCACCTTCCTGGTCGGACCGGACGGACAGATCCTCGCCCGCTGGCGGGCGGTGAAGGTGCCGGGTCACGCCGAAAGGGTGCTGGCCGAGGCCCGCAAGCGGCTCGGCGGCGGGGACGCCGCGGCATGAGTCCCCGCACCCTCCTGCTCGATCCGGCGCTCGAGCGGTATCTCGAAGAACTTCTGCCCGAACCGCCGCCCTTGAGGGCGCTGCGCGAGGCCACCGACCGCCTGGCCGAGCGGGAGATGCGCTCCTCCACCCTGCAGCTGCAGCTCCTCGCCTTCCTGCTGCGCCTGCAGGGTGCCGAACAGGTGCTCGAGATCGGCTGTTTCACCGGCTACGGCACCCTGGCCCTGGCACTCGCCCTGCCGCCCCACGGGCGGGTGGTGACCCTGGACCTGGAGCCCCGCTGGATGGAGCTGGGACGCCCATTCTGGGAGCAGGCGGGGGTGGCGGACCGCATCCTGTTCCGCGAGGGGCCGGCCGAAGCGACGCTGCGTGAGCTGCTTCGCGAGGGCGGGCCGGAGCAGTTCGACCTCGTCTACATCGATGCCGACAAGACCAGCTATCCCACCTACGGCCGCCTGGGCTGCGAACTGTTGCGGCCGGGCGGCATCCTCGCGGCCGACAACCTGTTCCTGGGCGGGCGCTTGGCCGACGATCGGGAGGCCGCAAGGCGTCCGCAGGTGGCCGCCATGCGGCGCTTTCTCACCCGGCTGCAAAGGGATCCGGGGCTCGATGTGACCGTCGTTCCGGTCGGAGACGGCCTGCTGCTCGCCCGCAAACGCAAAACGCAAATCCCCGCCCCGTAGCCAGAAGCCCGCTCCGGGCTCCCGTGCGGGGCGGGGCGGCGGAGCGCTCAGCTTCTCGCCTCCGCCGGATGACGACGCTGCTGGTAGATTTCGAAGAAGGCCAGAATGGCCGCGATCGCGCCCACCACCACGTGGTTCCAGGTGGCGGCCGTAACGGCGCTGTAGCCCAGAAGCCAGGGCGAGACCACCAGCCACAGGCCCAACAGGCCGTTCACCCACTCCTCCCACTCGTGGAAGGAGAACAGGGCGGCCAGCGCGGCCACCGCGATGATCACCCCC
>JALSGW010000391.1 GCA_026982585.1 Alphaproteobacteria bacterium
CGCCCCCAGCCGAACCAGGACACCAACAGATTCTCCCCGACCTGCCCGGCCGGGACCACCAGCAGGTTCTCGAGCACCGTCATGCGGTCGAACATGTGCGGGATCTGGAAGGTGCGCATCAGGCCCAGATGATAGAGCCGATGCGGCGGCAGGCCGGTGATGTCGCGCCCCTCGAACAACACCCGGCCGCGATCGGGGCGCAGAAAGCCGGCGATGATGTTGAAGAGGGTGGTCTTGCCCGCCCCGTTGGGGCCGATGAGGCCGGTGATCGAGCCCCGGGCCACGCTCAGACTGCAGCCCCGCACGGCCTGGATCCCGCCGAAGGCCTTCACCACTTCTTCCACCCGGATGACCGCAGCCACGCGCACCCCTCCAGCCCGGCGCCGGGTTCAGACCACATCCGGCCGGACCGGTCAATGCGGCGTCCAAGGCACATCTGCGGGAGACCCCGGCCATGCACCCCTGGCTCAAGCCGCTGCACCGCCGCATCGCGCTCGCCCTGTTCCTGCTCGCCTGGCTGGGCTGGGAATGGTGGTACGCCGGCTTCGGCCCCTGGTTCTGGATCGTGCTGGCGCTCCTGCTCTTCGCCCTCTGGCACTATCCGCCCTTCGACCGTTCGGGGGAGGATCGGGGCGGACGCTTGCCTTCCGGTTCAAAACCGGCCAAGGAGCAGCCTCGTCCGGGCGAACGAGGACGGCCATGAGGGTCAGCGGAGCGTGCGGCCGGGGCCGCTGCTTTGCATGTGCCGATCCGGGGCGGGGCGGGAGCGTGCGCCCGCCCGTTTCCCTGATCACGGTCGGAGACGAAGGGCCAAGGGACTAGGCGATGTTTCCGGTCGATTCCGCCGTCCCCCACCGCTATCCCCCCTTCGTCACCTGGGGGCTTGTGCTCGTCAACGGCCTCGCCTTCCTCTACCAGCTCTCGCTCTCGCCCGCCGAGCTCGAGGCCTTTCTGTATCGTTGGGCGCTGGTGCCGGCGCGCTATTCCGATCCGCTTTGGGCCTACGAACGGGGACTCGCCCCCGACAACTACCTGCCCTTCCTCACCAACACCTTCCTCCACGGCGGCTGGTTCCACATCCTTTCCAACATGTGGATGCTGTGGGTGTTCGGCCCGGCGGTGGAGGACCGGCTGGGCAAGGTGCGGTTCCTGGTCTTCTACCTCTCCGCCGGGATCGGCGCCAGCATCGCCCACGCGCTCGCCAACTGGGATTCCGCCATCCCCGCCCTCGGCGCCTCGGGCGCCATCTCCGGGGTGGTGGGCGCCTATGTGCGGCTGTTCCCCCGCGCCCGGCTGATCGTGCTGGTGCCGGTGCTGTTCCTGCCCCTGTTCTTCGAGGTGCCGGCGGTGCTGTTCGCCCTCATCTGGTTCCTGCTGCAGCTGATCCAGGGGGTGGGGCAGTTTTTCGCTCCGGAGATCGGCGGCGGCGTCGCCTGGTGGGCGCACATCGGCGGCTTCGTCATCGGCTGGCTGATCGTCCACCAGGTGCGGCGGACGGAGCGGCGTCACCGTCGTTATTTCGCCGACGAGGGCAAGCTCGGATTTCGACCGGACGGCAGCTGGAGACCCCGCGCATGAGCATGCTCGATCTGTTCTGGATTTTCTTCATCATCTCGGCGCTGCAGCCGGTCTTGCAGCAGCGGCTGCTCGAGGCCATGCGCACCCGCAAGATCGCCCAGATCGAAAAGGAACGCGGATCGCGGGTGATCCTCCTGGTGCACCGCCAGGAAACCATGCGGCTGCTCGGCTTTCCGGTCATGCGCTACATCGACGTCAACGATTCCGAGGCGGTTTTGCGGGCGATCCAGATGACCGACCGCGACGTGCCGCTCGATCTGGTGCTGCACACCCCGGGCGGACTCGTGCTGGCGGCGCTGCAGATCGCCCGCGCGATCAAGGCCCATCCCGCCAAATGCACCGTCTTCGTCCCCCACTACGCCATGTCCGGCGGCACGCTGATCGCGCTCGCGGCGGACGAGATCGTGATGTGCGAACATTCGGTGCTCGGTCCCGTCGATCCCCAGCTCGGCCAGCTCCCCGCCGCCTCGGTGCTCAAGGTGCTGGAGCGCAAACGTCCCGAGGACATCGACGACCAGACCATGATCCTCGCCGACGTCGCCGAGAAGGCCATGCGACAGCTCCGGGAGGCGGTGGAGGAGCTGCTCTCGGGACGGCTTCCGGCCGAACGGGCCCGGGAGGTGGCGGCGCTGCTCTCCCAGGGCACCTGGACCCACGACTACCCGATCACGCCCAAGCAGGCGCGCGATCTCGGCCTGCCGATCTCCACCGCGATGCCGGATTCGGTGCTCGAGCTCATGAGCCTCTATCCCCAGCCGGTGCGGGCCCAGGCCGGGGTGGAGTTCATCCCGGTGCCGCGCCAGGGAAGCGGCCAGGGTCGTCCGGCCGGAGCGCGCGCCCAGAGCTCCGCGCTCTGAACCACCACAACCCCGCGCGGGCACCAGCTCGCCGGCATCCCGCCGTCCCGGAGCGCGTCTGCGAGCGCGGCGACGGGCTCACTTCCCGCATGGCAACGCGCACCTGCAGCCCGCCCGCCTCTCAAAGGAGCGGACCGAACGGGCCCCATCGGGACGCTGCGCCGAGACCGTCGCGCGCCGGCCGTGCGATGTCCCGCCCCAGCCGCCGACCGGCCCGCACCCCTCGGCCGCGCGCACGCGGGGCCGGCCATGCGACCGCCATGAGGCGATCGCGCTTGTAGCCCTAGGCCGCCCGTGCGCGGGGCCGGAGCTCCGCCGACGATCGCGCCCGCACCCGGCTGCCCAGGGCGCCTCGCCCCATCCGGGCCGGGCACGGGACTCGCCGTTGCGGCCCGAAGTCCGGCTCGGACCGGCACCGCGCGCGCCGACCGCGCATGGCCGCATCGCGCCCTTCGCGCGCCTTGTCCCGCGCCGCGGGGCAAAAAAATGGGGCGACCGCGATCCCGCGATCGCCCGAATGTCGGCCGCGGATGGCACCAAGGAGGCAGTCTCCGGACTCCAGGGAGCCCGGCGGATGACGGTTTGCGGTTTCCGACGGCCGAAAACCCGCTGGTGAAGGTCCGAAGCGGACCCTAGGCGGCGCGCTTGCGCATCTGGTGGCGGGCGAGCGCCTGCATCCTGCGCAGATCCTCCGCCTCAAGCGTGAGCGCGAGATCCACCCACAGCTTGACGATGTCCTCGAGTTCCGACTTGGTCACCGGATCCACCCGGTGGCGCACCTTCTTGAGGGTGAGGTCGGTGCGGAAGCGGGCCTTGTGCTCGGCGGCGATGCGCCGCAGCGTCGCCCGCGCCTCGCCCGGCTCCACCAGCACGTCCACCAGTCCCAGCCGATGCAGCTCCTCGGCGCTGCGCGTGCGGCCGTCCTCGATCAGGCGCCGCGCCTCGGCCTCGCCCAGCTTGCGCCGCAGGAAACTGAACCCGCCCATGCCCGGGAAGAGCCGGAACAGAATCTCGGGAAAACCGAATTTGGCCTGCCGTTCGGCGATCACCAGATCGTTGGTCAGCATCGCCTCGAAACCGCCGCCGATGGCATCGCCCTCGATCACCGCAACGGTCAGCAGCGGCAGGTCCAGCGCGCGGTAGTTGTCGTAGAGGACGTCGATCGACAGCTGCGCGTAGGCGGAAAGCCCCTCGCGGTCGCGGTTTTCGATCAGCTTGACGAAAGTGGTGAGATCGCCGCCCAGGCTCCAGGCTCCCTTGGCGCGCGAGGTCCAGGCCAGATAGCGGAACGGAAGGCGCTCCGACCGCCCGTCCCCATACAGCCGACGCAGATGCAGCTGGAAGTTGCGCCCATCCCGCATCAGCGGCGGCGTGAAACAGGCCCGCTCGCCGTGCTGCATCTCCGCCCACAGGATCTCGCTCTCCGGCTCGAGCCGGGCGACGAGATTGGGCAGCACCAGATCCGGCCGCGCGCGCGCCGGCTGGAACGGCACCACCCGCTCGAGCCGTGCGTCCGGGGCCTCAGTACGACCGTTGTCGTTGTGCGAGGGAGCGACCAACGCCTGCAAGTCTTGCCGGGAAACCGCCATCCTTGATTCTCCTTGTGTCGATGTTTCGGGACCCGTGGTCTTCCACGTTGATCCCGACTGCCTTCCTTGGTCGGAGCAGACATTAAAGGATGGCAGCACGAAGTGCAATAGCGATTGCGGACAAGACGCACGGATTTGCAATAGAACTTGAATTCAATTATCGAACGATTTCGCTAAAATGCGACGGATCTCCCCGCACCGCCGCCAGCAGGAACTCGCGATTGCCCTTGGGCCCAAGCAGCGGGCTGGGCATGACGCCGAGCACCCGCCAGCCGGGCTGCGCCGCAAGCCAGCTGCGGACACGCCGACACGCCTCCTCGTGGAGGGCGGGATCCCGGACCACCCCGCCCTTTCCCACCGCCGCCCGGTCGAGTTCGAACTGGGGCTTGATCAGCGCCACCAGCCAGGCCCCCGGGCGGCACAGGGCGAGCGGTCGCGGCAGGGCTTGTCGGAGCGAGATGAAGCTCACGTCGCAGACCAAAAGCTCGATCGGCTCGGGAATGCGGTCGCGGTCCAGGTCTCTGGCGTGGGTGCGCTCCAGCACCACCACCCGCGGATCCCCGCGCAACTTCCAGTGGAGCTGGCCGTAGCCCACATCCACGGCATACACCCGCGCGGCCCCGTGATGCAGCAGGGCGTCCGTGAACCCGCCGGTGGAGGCGCCCACATCGAGGGCCACGGCGCCCGCCACCGGTACCCTGAAGTGGCGCAGGGCCGCCTCCAGCTTCTCGCCGCCGCGGGAGACGAAGCGGCGTGTTTGCTTGAGCCTGAGCGGCAGGGAGGCCGGCACCAGGGTGCCCGGCTTGTCCAGGCGTCGATCGGCGGTGAGCACCCGCCCCTCGAGGATCAGGGCGCGGGCTTCGCTGCGGCTGCGGGCGAGCCCGCGTTCCACCAGGAGGAGGTCCAGCCGGATCTTGCCCTCAGCCATCTACGGCGATGGCGGCGGTGCGCGGCAGCTCGCCCAGCCACAGCCGCACCTTTTCCACGATGGCGGCGGCGTCGAGCCCGGCTTCCTGGTACTGGGCCGCCGGCGTGCCTTGGTCGATGAACCGGTCCGGCAGGGTGAGGCTGCGCAGCTTGAGCCCTCCGCGGTCGAGCGCGCCCCGCTCCAGGAGCAGCTGCTGGACGAAGCTGCCGAAGCCGCCCCGCGCTCCTTCTTCGAGGGTGACGAGCAGTTCGTGGTGGCGGGCCAGCTGGAGGATGAGGTCCTCGTCGAGGGGTTTGGCGAAGCGGGCGTCGGCGACCGTGGTGCTGATGCCCCGGGCGGCGAGCTCCTCGGCTGCCGCGAGCGCCTCCTGGAGGCGGGCGCCGTAGGAAAGGAGCGCCACCCGGCCGCCCTCGCGCACCAGCCGTCCGCGGCCGATCGCAAGCGGCGTGCCTTGCTCGGGCAGCGGTACGCCGACGCCCTCGCCGCGCGGATAGCGGAAGGCGATCGGCCCCTCGTCGTAGGCGGCGGCGGTGGCCACCATGTGCACCAGTTCCGCCTCGTCGGCCGCCGCCATGAGCACGAAATGGGGCAGGCAGCCGAGGTAGACGATGTCGTAGGCACCCGCGTGGGTGGGGCCGTCGGCGCCGACCAGGCCGGCGCGGTCGATGGCAAAGCGCACCGGCAGCTTCTGGATCGCCACGTCGTGCACAACCTGGTCGTAGGCGCGCTGGAGGAAGGTGGAGTAGATGGCGCAGAAGGGCTTCATGCCCTCGCAGGCGAGTCCGGCCGCGAAGGTGACCGCGTGCTGCTCGGCGATGCCGACGTCGAAAAAGCGGTCCGGGAAGGCGGCGGCGAAGGCGTCGAGCCCGGTGCCCGAGGGCATGGCGGCGGTGATCGCGACGATGCGGGGATCCCGTTTCGCCTCCTCGATGAGCGCGCGCGCGAAGGTGGCGGTGTAGGTGGGCCGGCCGCCCTTCTTCTTCTGCTGGCGGCCGGTGACCACGTCGAAGCTCACCACCCCGTGGAACTTGTCCTTGGCCGCCTCCGCCGGCGGATAGCCCTTGCCCTTCTGGGTCACCACATGGACCAGCACCGGCCGGTCCTCGGGGTAGTCGCGCACATTCTCGAGCACCGGCAAAAGGTGGTCGAGATTGTGGCCGTCGACCGGCCCCACGTAGTAGAAGCCCAGCTCCTCGAAGAGGGTGCCCCCGACCACGAGCCCGCGGGCGTATTCGTCCACCCGCTCCGCCGCCTCCCGCAGCCGCCTCGGCAGATGGCGGGTGAGCTGTTTGGCCACATCGCGCAGGTTGCGGAAGGATGCCGAGGACACCACCCGGGACAGATAGGCGCTCATCGCACCCACCGCCGGGGCGATCGACATGTCGTTGTCGTTGAGGATGACGATCAGCCGGGTCCGCATGGCGCCGGCGTTGTTCATCGCCTCGTAGGCCATACCGGCGCTCATGGCGCCGTCGCCGATCACGCACACCACGTTGCGCCGCTCGCCGGTGAGGGCCGCGGCCACCGCCATGCCGAGGCCGGCCGAGAGGGAGGTGGAGCTGTGGCCGGCGCCGAACGGATCGAAGGGGCTCTCGCTGCGCTTGGTGAAGCCCGAGAGACCGCCCGCCTTGCGCAGGGTGAGCATGCGCGCCCGCCTGCCGGTGAGGATCTTGTGGGGATAGGCCTGATGGCCGACGTCCCAGATCAGCCGGTCGTGGGGGGTGTTGAAGACGTAGTGGAGGGCGACGGTGAGCTCCACCACCCCGAGGCCGGCGCCGAGATGGCCGCCGGTGAGCGAGACCACCTCGATGAGCTCGCGGCGCAGCTCCGCCGCCACCTCCCCCAGCCGCTCACGGGGCAGCCGTCTGAGGTCGGCGGGCTCGTGGATCTGGTCGAGCCAGCGCTTGGGGCTGATGGGATTGCGGGTTGCGGTCATGCGCTGCGGGTTTCCACATAGGCCGCCAATCGGCGCAACCATAGCGCGCTTTCGCCAAAGGGGGAAAGGGCTTCCTCGGCCGCAAGGCGCAGCGCCCGGGCGCGCCGGCGCGTCTGTTCGATGCCGAGCAGGGCCGGCAGGGTCGCCTTGGCCCGCTCCGCGTCGCGGCCGGCGTCCTTGCCGAGCTTGGCAGCGTCCTGGGTGCGGTCGAGGAGGTCGTCGGTGAGCTGGTAGAGCAGACCGAAGGCCTCCCCGAAGGCCCCGAGCGCCCGCTTGGCCTCCTCGCCCGCTCCGGCCAACAGCGCCGCGGAGGTCGTGCAAAACCCAATGAGCGCCCCGGTCTTGAGGCGCTCCAGGGCCAGGATGTCTTCCTCGGCGAGCGCCGCACCCTCGGCGAGCAGGTCCCACATCTGCCCGCCGCACATGCCCGCGGCCCCCGCCGCCCGGGCCAGCTCCCGCACCAGCAGAACCCGCCGCTCCGCCGCGGCCGGCCAGTCGTCGCGCGCCAGCACCTCGAAGGCGAGGGTCTGCAGCGCGTCCCCGGCCAGCACCGCGGTCGCCTCGTCGAAGGCCCGGTGGACCGTCGCCCGTCCCCGCCGCAGCCGGGCGTCGTCCATCGCCGGCAGATCGTCGTGCACGAGCGAATAGGCGTGGATCAGCTCCACCGCCGCCGCCACCCGCAGCCGCGCCGGCGCCGCCAGCCCCAGCATCTCGCCGGCGAAGACGACGAGCGCCGCGCGCAGCCGCTTGCCGCCGCCGAGCGCCGCATAGCGCATCGCCTCGGCGAGCCGCGCCGCGGGCCCGCGAGGTTGCGGCAGCAGGGCGTCGAGCTCCGCCTCCACCTCCGCCGCCACCGCCCAGAGGCGGCGCTCCAGCCCCGCGCTCATGCGCTGCCCGGATCGAAGGGCTCGAGCCTGGGCTCGCCGTCCTCGTCGAGGGCGATTTTCTCCACCCTGAGCTGCGCCTGCTTGAGCTTCAGGGCACAGTGGCGGCGCAGCAGCGTGCCCCGTTCATAGGCCCGGATCGCCTCCTCGAGGTCCAGCTGTCCACGCTCGAGCCGCTGCACGATCGATTCGAGTTCGGCGAAGGCTTCCTCGAAGCTCATCGCCTCGACCGCCTTCTCGGCGTCCGTCCGGGCCTCGCCCTCCTCAGCCGCCATCGCCCGCCGCCTCCTCCGCTGCCTCGGCAAGCGCCGCGAGATGCGCGTGCACGCTTCGCGCGAGCGCCGTCAGATCGTAGCCGCCCTCGAGCACCGCCACCACCCGTCCGCCGGCGTGGCGCTCGGCCACCGCCACCAGCTCCCGCGTGATCCAGCCGAAATCATCCTCCTCGAGGAGGAGGTTGGCAAGGGGATCGCGGAGGTGGGCGTCGAAGCCGGCCGAGATCAGCACCAGCTCCGGCCTGAAGGCGTCGATCCGGGGCAGCATCTCCTCCGCCACCACCCGGCGCCAGGCCTCGCTTCCGGTTCCGGGCGCAAAGGTGCGGTTGAGGATGTTGTCGTGCGCACCCCGCTCCTCCGCCCTGCCGGTGCCGGGATAGAGCGGCCACTGGTGGGTGGAGGCGTAGAGGGTGAGGGGATCGTCCCAGAAGATGTCCTGGGTGCCGTTGCCGTGGTGGACGTCGAAATCGAAGATGGCGATGCGGCCGACGCCGTGATGGTGGCGGGCGCAAAGCGCCGCCACGGCGACGTTGTTGAACAGGCAGAAGCCCATGGCGCGCCGGCGCTCGGCGTGGTGACCCGGCGGCCGCAGGCAGCAGAAGGCGCGCCTCGCCTCGCCGCCGAGCACCGC
>JALSGW010000392.1 GCA_026982585.1 Alphaproteobacteria bacterium
CGCCGATTCCGGCAGCTCCTCGCCGAAGCAGCGCTGGTAATATTCGGCGACGATGCTCCGCTCGGCCTCGTCGCACTTGTTGAGGAAGGTCAAGCGGAAGGCGAAGCCCACGTCCCTGAAGATCTCGGCGTTCTCGGCCCAGGTGATCACCGTGCGCGGCGACATGACGGTGGAGATGTCCCCGGCCATGAACCCGCGCCGGGTGAGATCGGCCACGTCCACCATGCGGGCCACGGTTCGGCGTCCCTCCGGCGTGTCGTAGGCCGGGCACTTGGCCAGCACGATCCGGCATTCCACCTCGTGCGGCAGATAGTTGAGCTGGGTCACGATGCTCCAGCGGTCCATCTGGCCCTGGTTGATCTGCTGGGTGCCGTGGTAGAGGCCGCTGGTATCGCCCAGACCCACGGTGTTGGCGGTGGCGAACAGCCGAAAGCAGGGATGGGGGCGGATCACCCGGTTCTGATCGAGCAGGGTCATCCGCCCCTGCGCTTCCAAAACCCGCTGGATCACGAACATCACATCCGGCCGTCCGGCGTCGTACTCGTCGAACACCAGGGCCACCGGACGCTGCACCGACCAGGGCAGGATTCCCTCGCGGTACTCGGTGACCTGCTTGCCGTCCCGCAGCACGATGGCGTCCTTGCCGACCAGATCGATGCGGCTGATGTGGGAATCGAGGTTGACCCGGATGCAGGGCCAGTTCAGCCGCGCCGCCACCTGCTCGATGTGGGTGGACTTGCCGGTGCCGTGGTAGCCCTGGATGAGCACCCGGCGGTTGTGCTGGAAGCCGGCCAGGATGGCGAGGGTGGTGTCCCGGTCGAACTGATAGCTGGGATCGACCTCCGGCACATAATCGTTGCGCATCGCGAAACCGTGCACCACCAGATCGGCGTCGATGCCGAAGGTGCGGCGCACGTCCACCGGCCGGTCGGGACGCTCCGGCAGCCCCAGGCTGCAGTCTTGCTGGTCGTGGACGACGGTGCTCACCATACGTTCCCCACATCCAAGGGCCCAGCCGCCCTGCTCAGCGCCGGCGCTGGAAGGCGAGATGCGCCGACAGGTAGGTATAGGCCTCGTTGATCGACTTCAACCGCTCCTCAAGCCGCTTGTCACCCCCGTTGAGGTCGGGGTGGTAGCGTTTGACCAGCTCCTTGTAGCGTCGTTTGAGCTCCGCCTCGCTGTAGCCGGGCGCCAGTCCCATCCGCGCCATCATCTCCTCGAGCCGTCCGGCGCTGCCGTTGGCGCGCCGCCGCCCGGACCGGCTTCCGAACAGTCCGAGCGGGTCCTCCATGCGCATGCGCCCGGGGTCATAGCCCGGCTGGGTGCCGAACCGCCAGGTGGGCCGATGCCAGGTGAAGTCGGCGAAGCGATGGGCGTCGATCTCCGCCGCGCTCATGCCGGCGAAATAGTCCCATTTCTGATTGTACTCCCGCACGTGTTCGAGACAGAACCAGATGAAGTCGCGCAGCCGCTCCCGCGAGCGCGGCGCCGGATAGGCGCCCTCGCGCCCGCAGCCCGGATGGGCACAGCGGCGCCCCTCCTTCTTCTCGCCGAGGCCGCGCAGCCTGACGGCCTCGAGGCGTTCCCGCAGTTTGACGCGACGGGTCTGTGGGCTCATGGCGGCCATCACTATGGCCCCTCCCCACGCGGCCGACAACGGGGATGCCGTGCCCAGGCGGGCCCGGTTGACAGCAGGCCATGCCCCCCCATATCCACAACCGGCTATGAGTGTATTGCTGGGACGTTCTCCTTGACGTCGATCGGCCTCGCCGACGCCGTGCGCTTCCAGGATCTCGGACTGCGCGAAGAAATCCTCAAGGCGGTGGAGGAAGCGGGCTACCGCGAGCCCACGCCCATCCAGGCGCGGGCGGTGCCGGAAGTGTTGCGCGGGCGCGATGTGGTCGGCATCGCCCAGACCGGCACCGGCAAGACCGCCTCCTTCGTGCTGCCGATCCTCCACCTGCTGGCCCAGGGGCGCAGCCGGGCGCGCATGCCGCGGGCGCTCATTCTCTCCCCCACCCGGGAGCTCGCCTCCCAGACCGCCGCCAATTTCGACGCCTACGGCAAGTATCTGCGCATCACCAAGGCGCTGTTGATCGGCGGCGTCGGCATGGGCGAGCAGGAGCGGCTGCTGGAGCGCGGCGTGGACGTACTGATCGCCACCCCGGGCCGGCTTTTGGACTGGTTCGAGCGCGGACGGGTCTTGCTCGGCGGCGTCGAGATCCTGGTCATCGACGAGGCGGACCGCATGCTCGACATGGGCTTCCTGCCCGACGTGGAACGCATCGTCGGCCTGCTCATCCGCCGCCGTCAGACCCTCCTCTTCTCCGCCACCATGCCCAAGGAGGTGCGGCGACTGGCCGACACCTTCCTGCGCGATGCCGCCGAGATCCGCGTCGCACCCAAGGTGCAGAAGGCGGAACTGGTGGAGGATGTGCTGGTGCCCACCCGGGGGCGCGACAAGCGGGCGCTGCTGCTTCGTCTGCTGCGCGAGCAGGAGGTCGGCTGCGCCATGATCTTCTGCAACACCAAGCGGGAGGTGGCGGCGCTCACCCGCTTTCTCAGGGACAGGGGCGTCGATGCCCGCGACATCCACGGCGATCTCGACCAATCGGTGCGGCAGGCCACCCTGGATGCCTTCAAGAAGGGGGAGGTGCGCTATCTGGTCGCCACCGACGTGGCGGCGCGCGGCCTGGACATCGCCGAATTGCCGGTGGTGATCAATTTCGACGTGCCCCACAACACCGACGACTACGTCCATCGCATCGGTCGCACCGGCCGCGCGGGACGCAAGGGCCGCGCCTTCACCCTGGTCGCACCCCAGGACGAGCGGCTGGTGCAGGCGATCGAGCGGCTCTCCGGAGGCCGGCTGCCGCGGTTGGAACTTGAGGACCCGGAGGAGGGGCGCCGGGCGCCGTCCGACGCGCCGGATCGGAACCAACAGCACGCCCAGGCGGTGGAGGCTCCGGATGGCGAGCGGGCTTCGGGCACGAGACGCCGGAGCGGGCGGCGCGCGAAGACGGCGGCATCCCGCTCCGCATCCGCCGCCCCCAAGGCGCAGCCGGTGGTCGGGCTCGGCGACCACGTGCCGCGCTTTCTGCAGATCCAGGTGCCGGTCCGGGCCGCGGCCAAGTCGGGAGCCGAGTGATGCGCACCATTTTCGTGCTGGTGAAATGCGAGCTCGGTCGGGCCTATGAGGTGGCGGACGCAGCGGTGCAGACCGTCGAGGAGGTCTCCGAGGTCTACTCCATCTCCGGCCAGTACGACCTGATCATGAAGTTCCACCTCGACGACGAGGTGGACGTCGGGCGGTTCGTGACCGGCCGCGTCCAGACCCTGCCCGGGGTCAAGGACACCTTCACCCTCATCACCTTCAAGGCCTTCGCCTGAAGGCGATGGCGGAGCGCCGCGTCACCGTCCACGCCCGCCGCTGCCTGCACCAGGGCTTCTACCGCTTCGAGATCCTGGAACTGTCGCATCGGCGCTTCGACGGCGGCTGGACCGGGCGCCTGCGGCGGGAACGGCTGGTCCAGCCCCCCGTTGCGGTGGTGCTGCCCTACGATCCGGTGCAGGATGTGGTGGTGCTGATCGAACAGTTCCGGGTGGGGGCGCTCGAATCCGAGGACGGGCCGTGGCTTCTGGAGGCGGTGGCCGGGATCATCGAGCCCGGACAACGCCCGGAGGAGGTGGCGCTGCGGGAGCTTCGGGAAGAGACCGGACTCAGCGCCCTGCGCCTCGAGCGCATCGGCGCTTATCGGGCCAGTCCCGGCGGCACCACCGAACGGGCCGAGCTGTTCCTCGCCCAGGTGGTGGCCTCCCGGGAGGGCGGGATCTTCGGGCTCGCGAGCGAACAGGAGGACATCCGCACCCATCCGCTCGCGGCCGAACAGGCCTTCGCATGGCTGCGCGCCGGGCGCATCGTGGCCGCCACGGCGGTGGTGCCGCTGCTCTATCTCCGCGCGGAACGCGAGCGGCTGCGCCGCGATTGGTCTGGAGGATGAAGACATGTTCGCGCGCATCTACCGTCCGAGCAAACCGGCGGTGTCCTCGGGCAAGGCCTGGACCCGCCACTGGATCGTGGAATTCGAGCCCGAGCGGCGGCCGGAGCCCGATCCTTTGATCGGCTGGGTCGGATCCGGCGACACCCGGCGCCAGCTGCGCCTGCGGTTTCCGACCCGCGAGGCGGCGGTCGCCTATTGCCAGCGCCGCCGCATCCCCTATGCGGTGGAGGAGCCCAAGGAGCGGGCCTTCCGGCCCAAATCCTACGCCGAAAACTTCCTCCGACCCCGTTGAGCGACAGGGGGCGAGCCAGCGGCCACGGCAACGGCACAGCCCCGAGGGTGAGAGCTCAGCAGGGTGGTTCGAGTCCCACTTCCGCAAACAGCCGCCGCTGGCGCGAGCGCAGCCGCTCCACGTCGAAGTCCCGGATGAGGTCCAAAAACAACCGGTGCCAGTTCACCTCGGCGGCGAGCTGGAGGAACACGGCGCCGAGCCCGATCGCCGCCCGGTCCATGTAGACGAACTCCCGAGGCGGCACCACCCCGCCCACCTCCCGCAGCCGCTCGTGCACCCGCATCGCCACCTGGCGGCCGTAGTGGGAGCTGCGGGTCTCGTCCACCAGCCGCGGCCGGTCGTCCATCAGCGGACCGTAGAGATAGGCCGCCCACTCGTTGAGGATGTCCACCACCTCCTCGCGCAGGTCCTCGAACCCCCAGGTGCGGTAGGACGCGATGGCGAGCTCCCGGTCGCCCCGCACGAGCGCCCAGTAGAGATCGATCACCGCCTGCACGAACTCCGGCTTGAACTTGCGCACACAGCCGAAGTCCAGGAGGTTGAGCTCCAGATCCTGACCCACGGTGTAGTTGCCGGGATGCGGATCCCCGTGCACCACGCCGTAGCCGTAGAAGGGCACGTACCAGACCCGGAACAGCTTGAGGGCGAGCGCGTTGCGCACCTCGCTCGGCGCCTGTTTGAAGGCGAGCAGGGGGCGTCCCTCGAGCCAGTCCATCACCAGCAGCCGCCGGGTCGAGAGTTCCCGGACCGGGGCCGGCACCCGCACCCCCTGCTCGCCCTCGAGCATGCGCCGGAACAGTTCCATGTGCCGGGCTTCCAGCTCGTAGTCGAGCTCCTCCCGCAGGCGGGCCGCGATCTCCGCATAGATGTTGCGGGTGTCCACGGCGTCGTCGTAGCGCCGGTAGAGGGCGAAGACCAGCTTGAGCTGGGCGAGATCCGCCTCCACCGCCGCCTCGATGTCGGGATACTGGAGCTTGCAGGCCACCTCCCGGCCGTCCTGCAGCACCGCCCGGTGCACCTGGCCCAGGGAGGCGGCGGCCGCCGGCTCGAGCTCGAACGCCCGGAACCGACGCCGCCACATGGGGCCGAGTTCCGCCTCCATGCGGCGGCGCACGAAGGGGCGGCCCATGGGCGGGGCGTTGCTCTGCAGCTCGGCCAGCGCCCGGGCATAGTCGGCGGGCAGGGCGTCGGGGATGGTGGCGAGCATCTGGGCCACCTTCATGAGCGGTCCCTTGAGCCCGCCCAGAGCCGCCTTGAGCTCGGCCGCGTGGGCGACGCTGTCGATGGGCCGGCCCAACAGCCGCCGGCCCGCGAACCGCGCCGCCTGGCCGGCCAGGGTTCCCGACACCTGGGCATAGCGCTTGAGCCGGGCGAGCGGCCGGTCTTCGCGCGCGGGGGCGTTCGGCTCGGAAGCGGAGGAGCGATCGCTCACGGGGATGCTTCCACCTCCTGTTCCAGCTCGTCGATATAACGCGCGATCACCTCGAGTCCGCGCCGCCAGAACCCGGCATCCCGGGCATCGAGACCGAACGGCCGCAGCAACTCGTCATAGCGAAGGGTACCGCCCGCCTCCAACAGCGCCAGATAGCGCTCGGCGAACCCGTCGGGCTCGCTCCGGTACACGGAATAGAGCGCATGCACCAGGCATTCGCCGAAGGCGTAGGCGTAGACGTAGAAGGGCACGTGCACGAAGTGGGGGATGTAGCTCCACCACACCCGATAGCTGTCGTCCAGCTCGAAGGCGGGGCCGAGGCTCCGCCGCTGCACCTCCATCCACAGTTCGCCGATCTCCTCGGCGGTGAGTTCCGCCTGGCGCCTGCGGTCGTGGAAGGCGAGCTCGAACTCGCAGAAGGCGATCTGGCGCACCACGGTGTTCAGCATGTCCTCCACCTTGGCCGCCAAGAGCGCCCGGCGCCGGCGCCGATCCCTCTCCTCGGCGAGCAGCCGCTCGAAGGTCAGCTGTTCGCCGAACACCGAGGCGGTTTCGGCGAGGGTGAGCGGGGTGCCGGAGAGGAAATGTCCCTGGCGGGCGGCCAGCACCTGATGCACGCCGTGGCCGAGCTCGTGGGCGAGGGTCATGAGGTCGCGGGTGCGCCCCTGGAAGTTCATCAGCACATAGGGGTGGACGCTCGGCACCGTGGGGTGGCAGAAGGCGCCGCTGTCCTTGCCCTGGCGGACCCCGGCGTCGATCCAGCGGCGCTCGAAGAAGCGGGTCACGATCTCCGCCATCGCCGGCGAAAAACGCCGGTAGGCCTCCACCACCAGCTCCCTCGCCTCCTCCCAGCGCCAGCGCCGGTCCGGGTCCTCGGGCAGCGGCGCGTTGCGGTCGAAGTGGGCGAGTCGCGGCAGCCCCAGCCACCGCGCCTTGAGGGTGTAGTAGCGGTGGGAGAGACGGGGATAAGCCTCGCGCACCGCCTCAATCAGCGCATCCACCACCTCGTCCTCGACCTGGTTGGCGAGGTTGCGGGCCGAGATCGGGCGCGGAAAGCGCCGCCATGCGTCTTCGAGCTGCTTGTCCTTGGCGAGGGTGTTGTGGATGCGGGCGACGAGTTTGACCTGGCGGCCGAGCACCTCGCTGATCGCCTCCGCCGCCTTGCGCCGCACCTCCCGCTCCCGGTGCTGCAGGAGATCGAAGATCTGGGCGCTGGTGAGTTCGCGGCCGTCGAAGGGAAAGCGCAGCGAGGCCATGGTCTCGTCGAACAACCGCACCCAGGCGCTGCGGCTGGTGATGGCCTTCTCCTGCAGCACCTGCTCCACCTCGTCGGCGAGCTGATGGGGCCGGAAAGCGCGCAGCTGGCGCAACCAGGGCCGGTAGCGGCGCAGCTCCTCGGACTCCGCGAGCCGGGCCTCGAGCGCCTCGTCCTCGAGCTTGTTGAGCTCCAAACTCACGAACAACAGCCGGGTCGAGATCTCCGTGGTCCGCTCCCGCACGCCCTGATAGAAGCGCGCCACCTCCTCGTCCTCGCGCCGGGTGGCGAACAAGAGCTGGGCGAAGGACTGCACCCGGTCGAGCACCTCTTCCACCCGCTCGTAGCGCTGGATCAGCCGCGCGAGCTCCGCTCCGGAGAGTTCCGCAATGCGCCCGCAACACTCCGATCGCAGCGCCGTCGCCTCGCTGTCCGCCCAGGCGAGGTCGCGTTCGAGCGCCGGATCGGATCGGGACCCGTAGAGGTCCGCCAGATCCCATTCGGGCAGCTGTTCCTCGCGCTCCTGGTACACCACCGCCGCACCGGTTCCGGTCGCATGTGCGCGCGTACCCATGGGTTCTTCTCCTCGTTCCGCTCTTCGCCTATAGGAGACCGCGCCGCAAGCCGCAGCGCGCGCCCACCGTGGGCGGCCAGGGAGGGAACCGTTAGATGGCACTTCCGGCGCTCGGCGCCAACCTCCCCGATCTGTTCCGCCGTCTCCTGCGCGAGGACGGCGATGCGCCCCTGTTCTGGGCCAAGCGGGACGGGCGTTTCCAGCCCTGGAGCCGGCGCCGGGTGGAGGAGGAATCGCGGGCGGTGGCCGCCTTCCTCCAGGAGGCGGGGGTGAAGCCCGGCGATCGGGTGGTGCTGGTGTCCGAGAACCGGCCCGAGTGGGGAATCGCCGACCTCGCCATCATGCGGGCGGGCGGGATCACGGTCCCCGCCTACACCACCAACACCGCCGCCGACCACGCCTACCTCCTCAACCACAGCGAAGCCCGGGCGGTGATCTGCTCCACGAAGCGGCTCGCCGGTCCCCTGCTGCAGGCGGTGGCGGAAGCACCCGCGGTGGAGACGGCGCTGTTCCTGGAACCACCCGCCGGGGCGGTGCCGGACCGGCTGCGGGCGGCGCGGTGGGATGAGGTGGTGGCAGCGCCCCGACCGCTTGCGTGTGACCACACCGAGCGGCTGTCGGCCGACGATCTCGCCTGTTTCATCTACACCTCGGGCACCGGCGGCCGTCCCAAGGGGGTGATGCTCACCCACGGCAACATCCTCGCCAACATCGGAGGCGCTATCCGCCTGCTCGAGCGGGTGGGGCTGGAGCGCGAGGTGTTTTTGTCCTTTCTGCCGCTCTCCCACGCCTACGAGCATACCGCCGGCCTGTGGTTCCCGATCGCGATTGGCGGCGAGATCTATTACGCGGAGAGTCTCGAACAGCTGTCCGCCAATCTGCTGGAGGCGCGGCCCACCATCCTCACCTGCGTGCCGCGGCTGTTCGAAGTGCTGCGCCAGCGCATCCTCCAGCAGGTGCGCCGCCAGGGCGGATTGCGGGCGCGCTTGTTCCATCTGGCCCTCGCGCTCGGACGCCGGCGGCTGGAGCAGGGCCGGCTTGCCGCCCATCTCGCCCTCGTCGATCGGATGCTCGAGCGGCTGGTGCGGTCGCGGGTGCGGGCCCGTTTCGGAGGCCGCATC
>JALSGW010000393.1 GCA_026982585.1 Alphaproteobacteria bacterium
AGGTCGGCAGCACAGCCGATCTGGACGCGCGCAAGGGCGCCCGTCAGGGCGGGGGCCAGGGACGGCCCGGGTCGATCAGGGAGACGAGCAACGATCCCGCCGGCTCATCCCGACGGGGTCCCCGTTAACCAAGAACCGTCAGAGTTGGCGGATGGAAAGCTGGCTCCGGCGGCAGGACTCGAACCTGCGACCCGGCGGTTAACAGCCGCCTGCTCTACCAACTGAGCTACGCCGGACCACCCAGGGGCGCTATAGCAGCACCTCCGGCTTGCGCCAAGCCGTCTCTGGAGGCCCGGGCCGGAATCGAACCGACGTCCAGGGATTTGCAGTCCCCTGCATCACCACTCTGCCACCGGGCCCCGGCTCGCGATATGGAAAGGGCGCCGGCAGCCGTCAAGCGGCATGCCGCTCGCACCGCTCCACCGGTGGCGTCGGCCTGGAGCGGCATTTGGAAACGCGGCCGCGCTCGCCTATGAAGGCTTGCGGGCAGGGGAGCAGGGAGGAGCACATGCAGGTGGTGGTCACCGGCGCCGCCGGTTTCCTCGGCCGGTGGCTGGTCGAACGGCTGACGGCGGCCGCAGACCCGCTGGGCGGGCTCGGTGCGGTGACGCGCGTGGTGGCGGTGGACGCAGCCCCGCCGCCCTTCGCCGCAGGCGAGCGCCTCGTGGTGCGGCAAAGCGATCTCGGCGCCGACGCGGAGCTCGCCGCCCTGGTCGGCGATGCGGATCTGGTCTTCCACCTGGCGGCGGTGGTGAGCGGCCAGGCGGAGGCGGAGTTCGACCTCGGCATGCGGGTCAATCTCGATCTCACGAGGAGGCTGCTGGAGGCCCTGCGGCGGTCCGGACGGCGGGCGCGGCTGGTGTTCGCGAGCTCCATCGCGGTCTTCGGGCGCAAGGTGCCGGAGCCCGTGGGCGACGACAGTCTGCTCGCTCCCGAGACCTCCTACGGCACCCAGAAGGCGATCGGGGAGCTTTTGGTCAACGACTACAGCCGCAAGGGGTTCATCGACGGCCGTGCGGTCCGGCTGCCGACGGTGGTGGTGCGGGACACGCCGCCCAACCGCGCCGCCTCCACCTTCGCCAGCACCATCATCCGCGACCCGGTGGCCGGCCGCGAAGCGGTGTGTCCGGTGCGGCCCGAAACCCGGCTCTACATCCTCTCCCCCGAGCGGGCGGTGGAGGCCCTCATCCATGCGGCACGGCTGCCCGCCGAGGCGTGGGGCCGGTTCCGGGCGGTGACCCTGCCCGGGCTCACGGTCTCGGTGCGGGAGATGCTGGACGCGCTCGCCCGGGAGGCGGGGGCGGAGACCGCGGCCCGGGTGCGGGTGGCGGTGGATCCCACCATCCAGGCCATCGTCGACGGCTGGCCGAGCCGCTTCACCCCGGAGCGGGCCCTGGCGATGGGATTTCGGGCCGATCCCGACGTCGCCGCGGTGGTGCGACAGCATCTCGCCCGGGTGGGACGGTCGGGCGGAGGGCCAGGCGCACCACAACGGTGAGGGCGGTAAGGGCCAGGGCCAGCTCCCCCCAGGCCTCCAGGCGGGCCAGCCCCGGTGCGGACGCCTCGAGCTTGGCGAGCAGGTCCACGAGCCCGAGCGCCACATAGCCCGACAAAAGCAGCATGGTCGCCCGCACCAGGGGCGGCGCCGGCGCGGAGCCGACGATACCGCGGGCGATGAGGGCGAGGGCGAAGGCGAAGGCGCCCGCCGTCACGCCGCCCACCGCCGCATCCAGCCTCGGATCGGCCTCGACGGTGGCGGTGAGCAGCGGCCGGTAGAGCGAGCCCAGGCGCGGCGCCAGCTGCAGGTGGAGATCGAACAGCTGCACCAAAGCCCAGGCGAGCAGCGCGCCCTGCGCGAGACGCACGGCCAGGCCGGCCCGCCGTCCCGTCGCCGCAAGGGCGAGCAGTGCGGCCACCAGCAGCACATATTCGGCAAGCCAAGGAGCAGGCACGACACCTCCGGCCCATTGACCGCGATCCTAGTCCCCGCGGGTTAGCGGCCGGTAAACGGGCATGCGCTCTGTCGCAAAAGCGCGAGGTCAGGTCGCCTGGCACGAAGCGCGCGGACCCAGCGACCCGTACAGGGTGGCCTAGGAACGGCTGCGGCGGTGCGGGCGAGGTGCCCATGAGCGGGGAACAGGAGGACATCGATCTGCGCGAGCTCGACGATCCCGAGCTGGTCAAGCAGATCCAGGACGATCTCTACGACGGTCTCGAGGCCGAGGTGCGCGAGGGGGTGGAGATCCTCCTCGAGCGCGGCTGGGAGCCCTATCGCATTCTCACGGACGCGCTCGTCGAAGGCATGCGCATCGTCGGCGTGGACTTCCGCGACGGCATCCTGTTCGTGCCGGAGGTGCTGCTGTCGGCCAACGCCATGAAGGCGGGCATGGCGATCCTGCGGCCGCTGCTGGCCGAGACCGGTGCGCCCACCATCGGCAAGGTGGTGATCGGCACCGTCAAGGGGGACATCCACGACATCGGCAAGAACCTGGTGGCGATGATGCTCGAGGGGGCCGGCTTCGAGGTGGTGGACATCGGCATCAACTGCGATGTGGATGCCTATCTCCGCGCCCTCGAGGAGCACCAGCCCGACATCCTCGGCATGTCGGCGCTGCTCACCACCACCATGCCGTACATGAAGACCGTCATCGAGGCGCTCCACAAGCACGGCATCCGCGAGCGCCACATCGTGCTGGTGGGCGGCGCGCCCTTGAACGAGGCCTTCGCCGAGGCGATCGGCGCCGACGCCTACTGCCGCGACGCGGCGGTGGCGGTGGAGACGGCCAAGGCGCTGATCGCCCGGCGCCACAACCAGCTCGCCGGAGCCGGGGCGTGAGCGCGCCCGCCCGCGCGGTGGCGATCATCGCCTGCGGGGCGCTGGCCCGGGAGCTCACGCAGCTGCTCGCCCGCTCCCGCTTCGCCCACATCCGCCTCTTCTGCCTGCCGGCGTGGCTGCACAATCATCCCGACCGCATCCCGGAGGCGGTGCGGGCCAAAATAAGGGCGCTCAGGCCGCGCTTTTCCCGCATTTTCGTCGCCTACGCCGACTGCGGCACCGCCGGAGCGCTCGATCGGGTGCTCTTGGAGGAGGGGGTGGAGCGGCTTTCCGGGCCGCACTGCTACGCCTTCTATGCCGGCGCCGAGGTCTTCCAGCGCCTGCACGAGGAGGAGCCGGCCACCTTCTACCTGACCGACTATCTGGTCCGGCACTTCGACCGGTTGATCATCCAGGGGCTCGGTCTCGATCGCCACCCGCAGCTGCTTTCGGCCTATTTCGGCAACTATCGGCGTCTTGTCTATCTCGCCCAGAGCTGGGATGGGGAGCTCCTGAGGCGGGCGCGGCGGGCGGCGGAGCGGCTGGGACTGGCCTTCGAACACCGCCACACGGGCTTCGGCGAGCTCGCGCGGTTCGTGGAGCGGGCGCGGGAGGCGGCCGATGGCAGAGCGGATGATCCTGTATTGGCGGGACATTCCGGCCCAGGTGCTGGTCCGGGCGGGGAGGCGGACGGTGCGGCGGCCCTTGCCGCCATACTTTCAAGACGCCATCGACCGCGCCGCCATGCGCGCCGGACTGCACGGCAGCGACGCCTATCTCGCCGGCTGGCGGAAGGGCGAGGCTGAGCCCTGCGGCGAGGATCTCGAGGCGGAGGCGGCGCGGCTCGTGGAGCGGCTGGTGCAGGCCTACGACCGGGCCCGCCTCAAGCGATTGATCGCCAACGGCGGCCGGGAGGAGCCCGGTCGGGATTGAGCCAGCGAGCGACGGGGAGCGCAGATGAGCGAGACGGTGGTGAGTTCCGCCACCCGCGAGGTGGTGATCGGCGGCGAGCGGCCCTTCGTGATGATCGGCGAGCGCATCAACCCCACCGGCCGCCCGCGCCTTGCGGCCGAGATGACGGCGGGCGACTTCAGCACCGTCGAGCGGGACGCGCTCGCCCAGGTGGAGGCCGGGGCGCAGATGCTGGACGTCAACGCCGGCGTGCCGCTCGCGGATGAGCCGGCGCTGCTCGCGCGGACGGTGGAGCTGGTGCAGTCGCTGGTGGACGTGCCGCTTTCCATCGACAGTTCGGTGGTCGCCGCGCTCGAGGCCGGGCTTCGCGTCTACCGCGGCAAGGCGCTCGTCAATTCGGTCACCGGCGAGGAGGAGCGGCTCGAGAGCGTTTTGCCTCTGGTGCGCAAATACGGGGCGGCGGTGATCGCCATCTGCAACGACGAGACCGGTATCTCGGAGGACCCCGAGGTGCGCTTTCAGGTGGCGCGCAAGATCGTGGAGCGGGCCGCCGACCACGGCATTCCGCGCGCCGATGTGGTGGTGGATCCGCTGGTGATGCCGGCGGGCGCGGTGGAGCGGGCCGGAGCCACGGTGTTCCGCCTGTTGCGGCGCCTGCGCGAGGAACTCGGCGTCAACACCACCTGCGGCGCCTCCAACATTTCCTTCGGTCTGCCCAACCGGCGCGGTCTGAACGCCCACTTCCTCTCCATGGCCATCGCAAGCGGGCTCACCTCGGCGATCATGAACCCGCTGCACGAGCCCGAACGCCAGGCGGTGCTGGCGGCGGACGTGCTGATGGGACGCGATCCCCATTGCCGCGGGTGGCTCGCCCGCTACCGGGAGCCCGGCAGCCTCGAACAGGGGGCCGGGCGGCGCGAACGGCGCCGCCGGCGCCAGGCGGGATGACGGACGAGACGGAACGCACCGAAGCCGAGGTGATCTTCCAGCCCTCGGGGCGGCGCGGGCGCTTCGCGCTCGGCACCGACCTCCTCACCGCCGCACGGGCGCTCGGAGTCGATCTCGACAGCATCTGCGGCGGCCGCGGCCTGTGCGGCCGCTGCCAGGTGACGGTGCTGGAAGGGGCGTTCGACCGCGGAAGGCTGGTCAGCCGCGCCACACACCTCGAGCCCCCCGGCGAGACCGAGCGCCGCTACGCCCGCCGCCGCGGCCTCGCCCAGGGCCGCCGGCTCGGCTGCCAGGCGCGGCTCGTCGCCGACGTGGCGGTGGAGGTGCCGCCGGAAAGCCAGGTGCACCGGCCGCTTGTGCGCAAGCCCCTCGATGCCCGGGTGATCCCCGTGGAGCCGGTGCTGCGACTCCATTACGTGCAGGTCCAACCACCCCAGCTCGACCGACCGCGCGGCGACCGCGAGCGCCTGTTCGATGCGCTCGCCCGCGAGTGGGGCCTCGCCGACCTCGCGCTCGACGCCTCCCTCCTTCCCGCCCTCCAGCGCGCGCTGCGCGAGCAGGAAGGGCGGGTGACGGTGGCGGTGCGCGACGGCCGCGAGGTGGTCGCGATCTGGCCCGGCTTTCGCGAACGCGCGCTCGGCCTTGCGGTGGACGTGGGCTCCACCACCCTCGCGGCCCAGCTCTGCGATCTCACAAGCGGCGCCGTTTTGGCCGTGGAGGGCGCGGTCAATCCCCAGATCCGCTTCGGCGAGGACCTCATGAGCCGCGTCTCCTACGCCATGAGCGAGGCGGAGGGGCGGGAGCGGCTCACCCGCGCGGTGCGGCAGGCGCTCGACGGTCTCGCCGCCGCCCTCCTCGAGCGGGCCGGCGCCCCAGCCGAGGAGCTTCTCGAGTGGGTGTGCGTGGGCAATCCCATCATGCACCATCTGCTGCTCGGCCTCGATCCCGCCCCCCTCGGCACCGCACCCTTCACCCCGGCGGTGAGCGGTGCCGTGGAGACCTCCGGTCGGGCGCTGGGGCTTTTCCACACGGCGCCCGCTGCGCGCGTCTATCTGCCGCCGCTCGTGGCCGGACACGTCGGCGCCGACTGCGCGGCCGCGCTCTTGGCGGAAGCGCCGCGGGAAGGCGTTGAGCCGACCCTGATCGTGGATGTGGGCACCAACGCCGAGATCGTGCTGGTCCACGGCGAGCGCATCCTGGCCTGCTCCTCGCCAACCGGACCGGCTCTCGAGGGCGCCCAGATCTCCTGCGGACAGCGCGCCGCACCCGGAGCGATCGAGCGGGTGCGCATCGATCCCGACACCCTCGAGCCGCGCATCCGGGTGATCGGCTGCGAACGATGGTCGGACGAAGAGGGATTCCGGGAGGAGAGCCGGGAGCTTTCCATCGGCGGACTGTGCGGGTCGGGGATCATCGAGGCGGTGGCCGAGATGTATCTGGCCGGGATCATCGATCCCGAAGGGCGGATCGACGGACGGCTGGCCGCCCGCAGCGACCGGTTCGTGCGCGACGGCCGCGGCTTCGCCTACCGGCTTTGGCGCGGCGAACGGGACGTGGTGATCACCCAGGCCGACGTGCGCGCGGTGCAGCTCGCCAAGGCCGCCCTGTACGCCGGTGCCCGGCTCTTGATGGAGCGCGCCGGCATCGCCCGCATCGGCCGCATCGTCCTCGCCGGCGCCTTCGGCAGCCACATCGATCCGCTCTACGCCCTCCTGCTCGGCATGATCCCCGACTGTCCGCCGCAGCGCGTGCGCTCCGCCGGCAACGCCGCCGGCACCGGCGCCCGCATCGCCCTTCTCAACCGGAGCGCACGCGACGAGCTCGCGGCGCTGGTGGCCCGTATCGAGAAGGTGGAGACGGCCATCGAGCCCGGCTTCCAGGAACATTTCGTCGCCGCCCTGGCCGTGCCTCATGCCCACGATCCCTATCCTCACCTGGAGCGGGCGCTGGGCCGGGTGCTGCCGCGGGTGCGCCGCGGCGCCGAACGGCGGCGGACGCGCAGGCGCGCGTAGCATGGGGTGGTGCAAGCTTGCCTCCCCGGGCGCAAAGCGGTATCCAGCATGACGCCACAGCCGCGGGAAGGCACCCATGTCCGAGGTTCGTCTGCGCAAGCTCGACGAGGATTTCTACGTCACCGGCCAATTGTCTCTGGACGACGTGCGGAAACTGGCCCGGGAGGGGGTGCGGACCATCATCAACAACCGGCCGGACGAGGAAGAGCCGGGCCAGCCGTCCTCCCAGGAGATCGAGCGCGTCTGCCGCGAGCTCGGCCTCGCCTACGCCCACGTGCCGGTGAAAAGCGGCAACATCTTTCCCGACCACGTCGAGGCCATGGCGCGGGCGTTGGGCGAGCATCCTGGACCGTGGGTGGCCTACTGCCGCAGCGGCGCCCGGTCCTGCCAGCTGTGGGCGCTCGTTCAGGCCAGAAGCCGGCCGCCGGTCGAGATCGTCGAGGCGGCGGAGCGCGCCGGTTACGATCTGCGGCCGCTGTGGCCGCGCCTGGAGCTCATCCACGCGGCGGAACGGGAGCCGTTGACCGCCAAATGAGCTCGTGATCGCGCAAGGCGGGCGCTTGCCGCTGCCAGCACGCCGGCCCGGGCTCCTCTCACGGTGCAGCCGACCCAGCACAATCGAGGGCCGAGACCTTGGAGCGCCGTGAGGGCCTATGGTGCTGCGGCTCTGCGCCGGAAGCGGAAGAAATAGGGCCGCCGGCCCTCGGCGCGGGCCTTGGCCTCGTAGCGCGTCTCGGGCCAGTCCGCGGGCCGCTCGCGCCAGTCCCGCGGCGAGGCGGCGAGCCACTCGAGATGCGGCTCGCGCAACAGGGCATCCAACATCCAGCAGGCGTAGCCGGGATCATCCGTGGCCACGCGGAGCTCGCCGCCTGCCCGCAGCACCCGGGCGAAGGCGGCCGCGGTCTCGCGGTTCACGAGCCGGCGCTTGTGATGGCGTTTCTTGGGCCAGGGATCCGGGAAGAGGACGAAGACCCGCCCGAGGCAGCCGTCGGGCAGAGAGGCCAAAAGCAGCCGCGCGTCGTCCACCAGGATGCGGACGTTGGCGAGCCGCTTTTCCTCGATGTAGGCGAGCAGCCGGGCCACGCCGCCGAGATAGGGCTCGACGCCGATCAAGCCGATCTCCGGATGGCGTTCCGCCTGCCAGGCCAGATGCTCGCCGCCGCCGAAGCCGATCTCGAGCCAGATCTCGCGGGCATCCGGAAACAGCTCTGCCGGAACGATGTGTCCCCGTTCGGGCAGCCGGATCGCGAGCCGTGGCAGCAGTTCCTCGAGCAGGCGCCTGCGTCCGGGACGCAGCCGGTGACCGATCCGGCGCCCGTAGATCCGCCGCTGCGGCCGCTCAGCGGGCGCCGAACAGGCGCCGCAGCTCGTCGACGAGATCGGTCCTCTCCCAGGAGAAACCGCCATCGGGTTGCGGATCCCGTCCGAAGTGGCCGTAGGCGGCGGTGCGGGCGTAGATGGGGCGGTTGAGGCCGAGCCGTTCGCGGATCGCGCGCGGGCTCAGATCGAGCTCGTGGAAGAAGGCGGCGAGCCGGTTCTCGTCCACCTCGCCGGTGCCCATGAGGTCGACGTAGATCGACAGCGGCTTGCTCACGCCGATGGCGTAGGCGAGCTGGATCAGGCAGCGACGGGCAAGCCCGGCCGCGACCACGTTCTTGGCCAGATAGCGGGCGGCGTAGGCGGCCGAGCGGTCCACCTTGGTGGGATCCTTGCCGGAGAAGGCCCCGCCGCCGTGCGGCGCGGCGCCGCCGTAGGTGTCCACGATCACCTTGCGCCCGGTCAGCCCCGCATCGCCCTCGGGACCGCCGATCACGAAACGGCCGGTGGGATTGACGTAGAACTCCTCCTCCGGAGGCATCCACCCCTCGGGCAGCACTCGCCCCACATGTTCGCGGACGATCTCGCGCACCTGCTCCTGCGACACGTCGGCCCGGTGCTGGGTGGAGACCACCACCGAGG
>JALSGW010000394.1 GCA_026982585.1 Alphaproteobacteria bacterium
TGCGAGCGCGTAGACATAGGGGTAGAGCGCGAGCGAGAGCACGAACACGGCACCGGGAAGGGAGCGGATCTGGAACAGGTCCCGCACCGGCCCCTCCGCGCCCCAGAAGTTCCGAAGCGTCGTCTGTACCGGCCCCGCCACGTCCAAGAGATCCGTATAGGCATAGGCCAGCACATAGGCGGGCATGGCGAGCGGTAGGAACAGCGCCCAAAGGAACACATCGCGGCCCGGAAACCGGTACATGGTGACGAGCCAGGCCGCACCGGCGCCGACCGTCAGGGTGCCCAACCCCACCCCGAGCACGAGGAGCAGGCTGTTGAGCACATACTCCCACAGCACCGTGCGCACGAGATGGGGCCAGATGCCGTCGGCATCGTCGCCGAGATAGCGGAGCAGCAGCACAAGCGGCAGGACGATGAGCGCCAACAGCAGCAGGGCCGGCAGCAGCTGCAGCAGCTTGGCCAAAGCGGCGCGGAGTTGTCCCTCCGCGGCCGGCCACCGCAGCCCACGCTCAAGCCTGGCACCGCCGATCATCGCCGTTCCGACCGAGGCGCTGGAAAATCCAGCCTGCCGCTCCGGCCCCGATATAGCGGTGCCGCGCCGGTGTTGCGCGGGGCTTTGGTGTAGAATCGTTTTAAAGAAAACCTGCCGCCTTCAAGCGCGCTGTTCGCCCTTGGGTCAGCCGGCCGCAAGCTCCTCGACACAGAAGGCCGCATCCAGCCACAGCGGCAGGATGCGGCAGCCGGGATAGCGACGGCCCAAAAAGCGCGCCGCCGCTTGGAGCTGGCGCTTCTGCGCGTCGTCCGGAAGCGGGTTTCCGGCGCAGTCGTGGTGGGCGACGATGGCGATGTCCTTCGCCTGGTGGCGTTCGAGGGAGACCGCGAGGTGGGCGAGCAGCCGCTCGCGCTCTCTGCAGTCCGTCTCTTCGCACAACCATCGCACCGCACCCGGTGCCGTGATCATGTCCACGAAGGCGACCTCGAGGCGCGCGGTGAGGTAACGGATCACCGGCAGCTGGGTGCGCCCGTCCATGCAATTGATGGCGGCTGCAAAACGCACGCGCAGCTCTCCCGCTTCCCGGCCCCTCCTTAGTCGGGCACACCGGGCTGGACAAGCTCGGCCTCCCGCTCCCCTGCGAGCCAGGCCGCCACCAAGGGCGCCAGGCGGCGCACGATCTCCCGCACGCCCTGGGCGTTCGGGTGCAGGC
>JALSGW010000395.1 GCA_026982585.1 Alphaproteobacteria bacterium
CAACGTGGTGGAACCCTTGGGCTCCCACCAGCTGGTCACCCTGACGGTGGAGGACCGCCTGCTGCGCTGGTCCACCGACACCGATCTGCGGCTGCAACCCGGCGAGTCGGTGCGCCTGGTGCCGCGCCCGGACCGGCTGCGCTGGTTCGATCCGGAAAGCGGCGAGGCCGTCGCATGAGCGCGCCGCGCCCGTCCGCCCTGAGCGACCATGCGGCCGCGGTGCTGCGCGCCAACGATCGCGGCGGCTACACGGTGCCGAGCCCCGGATTGTACCCGTTCCAGTGGAACTGGGACAGCGCCTTCACCGCCCTCGGCTGGGCCTGCCTCGACGAGGAACGGGCGTGGCGCGAGCTGCACAGCCTGCTCGCGGCCCAGTGGCGGGACGGCATGGTGCCCCATATCGTCTTCCGCGAACCCAACGGCGACTATTTCCCGGGCCCCGAGGTGTGGGGGACCGCCGCCTCACCGCCCACCTCGGGCATCAGCCAGCCGCCGGTCGCAGCCAGCATCGCCCGCATGCTGGTGGAACGGGCCCGGGATGCGGAGCTCGCCGAACGGGCATGCCGCCCCCTGCTCCCGCACCTCTACCGCTGGCATCGCTGGTACCATCACCAGCGGGATCCTCGCGGCGAGGGGCTGGTGTTCGTCGTCCATCCCTGGGAATCGGGCATGGACAACAGCCCCGCCTTCGACGAGCCGCTCGAGGCGGTGCCGGCCCGCTCGACCGGCTCCCGCGCCCGCCGCGATCTCCGGCACGTGCGGGCGGCGGAACGGCCCACCGACCGGGATTACGACCGCTACCTGTACCTCGTGGAGTGGTTCCGGGAGCGCGGCTACCGGCCCGAGGCGGTGGCGGAGTCGCCCTTCCTGGTTGCGGATCTGGCGGTCAACTTCATCCTCCTGCGGGCGGACCGGGATCTGCTGTGGCTTGGGCGGCGGCTGGAGGCGTCCCTGCCCGAGGAGGAGATCGCGGCCTGGATCGTCCGCAGCGAGGCGGCCTTGCGCCAGCTCCGTGATCCCCGAACCGGCTTCTACCATCCCCTGGATGGCCGCCGCGGCAGGCCGATTGGGGTGCGCACCCACGCGGCCTTCCTCGCGCTCTGGGCGGAGCTCGGCGACGCGCGCCTGCTCGCCCAGCTCGAAGGCTGGATCGCCAAAACCCGATTCGCGCTCTCCAGCGTGGAGGCGGACGATC
>JALSGW010000396.1 GCA_026982585.1 Alphaproteobacteria bacterium
CCTTCGGGCATCGGGAGACGATTCTGCATGGTTTCCTTCTGGGTCGGAGAAAGGAACACGGAGGGCACGGAGACACGGAGAGCACGGAGGGGAATGTGTGAATTGGGCTTTATCAATAGCGCTAGCAGGCTGTTGAGCTTCAGACGTCTTCCAGGCCCAGTTCCTTGATCTTGCGGGTGAGGGTGTTGCGGCCCCAGCCGAGGAGGCGGGCGGCGTCCTGGCGGCGGCCGCCGGCCTGTTGCAGGGCGGTTCGGATCAGGGTCTTCTCGAAGGCGGGGAGGGCCTTGTCGAGGAGGTCGGTTTCGCCGCCGGCGAGCTGGCGGGCGGCCCATTGCTGGAGGGCTTCGACCCAGTCGCCGGCCGGGCGCTGGCGGCTGCCGTCCTGCGCCAGCTCTGGGGGGAGGTCGTCGAGGTGGATGGTCTGGCCCGGCGCCATGACCGTGAGCCAGCGACAGGTGTTCTCGAGCTGGCGGACGTTGCCGGGCCAGTCGAGGCGGGAGAGGTATTCGGCGGTCTCGGCATCGAGGGTCTTGGGATCGGTGTCCAGTTCCTCGGCGGCGCGGCGCAGGAAGTGGCGGGCCAGCAGGGGGATGTCCTCGCGCCGCTCGCGCAGGGCGGGGAGGTGGATCCGGATCACGTTGAGGCGGTGGAACAGATCCTCGCGAAACTCGCCGGCGGCGACCCGTTCTTCCAGGTTCTGGTGGGTGGCGGCGATGATCCGCACGTCCACCTTGATGGGCTGGTGGCCGCCCACCCGGTAGAACTCGCCGGAGGCCAGCACCCGCAGCAGGCGGGTCTGCAGTTCGGCGGGCATGTCGCCGATTTCGTCGAGGAACAGGGTGCCGCCATCGGCCTGCTCGAAGCGGCCCTGGCGGGTGCTGTTGGCGCCGGTGAAGGCGCCCTTCTCGTGGCCGAAGAGTTCCGATTCCAGCAGATCCCGGGGAATGGCCGCCATGTTGAGGGCGATGAAGGGCTTGCCGGCCCGCGGGCTGTGGCGGTGCAGGGCGTGGGCCACCAGCTCCTTGCCGGTGCCCGACTCGCCGTTGATGAGCACGGTGATGTTGGAGCGCGAGAGGCGGCCGATGGCGCGGAACACCTCCTGCATGGAAGGCGCCTCGCCGATGATCTCCATCGAGACCTGTTCGGCGCTCTCCGGTGCGCGGTGCAGCTCGCGGTGATGCTTGAC
>JALSGW010000397.1 GCA_026982585.1 Alphaproteobacteria bacterium
CTCCACCACCCCGCCCAGAAGGTCCAGCTCCGGCTCCCCGGTGCGCTGGAGGCGGATGCGGGGAAGCGGCTCCTCCTCCGAGCGGGGCGGCGGGGATGCCTCCACCCGCCGCCGCCCCACCTCCCGCGCACCCACCACCCGCCTTCGATCGAGCCGCTGCAACCGCGCAGATGCCATCTCCACCGGCCCGATCTCGAGCACGCAGGGCGACGGCCGGTCGGGGTCGAGAGCCACATCCCGCACCAACACTTGCAAAAGGGCGGGATCGCGCACGCGCAGCTTGAGCGGAAGCGGACCGTTATCCTCCGGCTCGAGCACAGAAGCGACGCAGGATGGCGGCGGCCCGCCGAGTCCAGCGGATCCGACCACAGGCCCACGGTCCGCAGGCGCGGCCGCGGTACAGCCCCCGACCAGCAACACCCACAGGGTGCGCCAGCTCCGCACGCATGTCCGTCCCGCCGCCATCCTCCGCTCCGGCGCCGTTCCGGAGCGAATGTACCAGAAACGCGGGCCCTGCTCTACTTCCGGTTTATTACGCCTGGCGCTCGATCGCCTGTTCCTCGAGCACCGCCGCCAGCGACGCCAGCACCTCGTCCACCAGCGCCTCCTCCTCGGCCTCCACCATGATGCGCACCACCGGCTCCGTACCCGAGGGGCGCACCACCAAGCGGCCGCCGTCGCCGAGGCGCCGTTCCGCCTCCGCCACCGCCGTCTTCACCGCCGGGCGTTCGAGCACCGTGCGGTCGCTGAGCGGCAGGTTGCGGAGCTTTTGCGGCAGCGGTTCGAAGCGCCGCACCACCCGGCTCAGCGGCTGCTCCTGGCGGCGCAGCAGGGCCAGGATCTGGAGCGCCGCCAGCAGCCCGTCGCCGGTGGTGGCGAGATCGCCGACGATGATGTGGCCCGACGGCTCGCCTCCGAGGTTGGCGCCGCGCGCGCGCATGGCCTCGAGCACGTAGCGGTCGCCCACGCGGGTGCGCACGAGGTGGACTCCCAGCCCGGCGAGGTAGCGTTCGAGCCCCAGGTTGGACATCACCGTGCTCACCACGGCTCCCCCGTGCAACCGTCCCTCCTCGAGCCAGCTCGCCGCGATCGCCGCCAGCATCTGGTCGCCGTCCACGAGCCGCCCGCCCTCGTCCACCAGCACCAGCCGGTCGGCGTCCCCGTCGAGGGCGATGCCGAGATCGGC
>JALSGW010000398.1 GCA_026982585.1 Alphaproteobacteria bacterium
GCCGCGCCCGGCGACCTCCTGGGCCAGGGCTTTGGTGAAGCCGACCAGGCCCGCCTTGGAGGCGGCGTAGTTGGTCTGCCCCGGGTTGCCGGTGGTGCCCACCACCGAGCCGATGTGGAGGATGCGGCCGAAGCGCCGCCGCATCATGCCGCGAAGCGCCGCCCGGGCGAGCCGGAAGGCGGCGGTGAGATTGGTCTCCAGCACCTCCCGCCAGGCCTCCTCCCGCATCCGCAGCAACAGCGCATCCCGGGTCACACCGGCGTTGTGCACCAGAATGTCGAGCCCGCCCTCCCGTTCGGCGCGCTCGACCAGCTCCTCGGCGAACCCGGTGGCGGTGAGATCCCCCGCCATCACCAGCGTGCCGCCGCCCAACTCCGCCGCCAGCTCCTCGAGGCGCTCGGCCCGTCGTCCGGTCAAAACCAGCTCCGCCCCCTGGGCCCGCAACGCCCGGGCGATGGCGCGGCCGATGCCGCCGCTCGCGCCGGTGACCAGCGCCCGCAGTCCGGACAGGTCGAACAGATGCGCCGCCGTCATGCCAGCCGTTCCGCGAGCCGTTCCACATCCTCCGGTTCCGCGAGGGCGTGCCGCTCCGCTTCCGGCAGCTCCCGCCGCGCGAGCCCCGCCAGCACCCCGCCGGGTCCGCATTCCACCAGCATGCGCACGCCCCGCTCGCGCAGCCACGCCATGGTCTCGCGCCAGCGCACCCGGGCGGTGACCTGTTCCACCAGCAACTCGCGGATTCGCTCCGGATCCTGTTCCGGGCGGGCGGTGACATTGGCCACAAGCGGCACCTGTGGGCGGCGCAGGGACACCTCCGCCAGGGCCACAGCCAGCCGCTCCGCCGCCGGTCGCATGAGGCGGCAGTGGAAGGGGGCGCTCACCCGCAACAGCACGCTGCGCTTCGCACCCCGTTCCCGGGCGAGGGCCACCGCCCGCGCCACCGCCTCCCGGTGGCCGGAGACCACCGCCTGGCCTTGGGCATTGTCATTGGCGAGTTCCACCACTTCGCCGCGGGCGGCCTGGGCGGCCAGTTCGGCCACCACCTCGGGCGCCAGGCCCAAAATCGCCGCCATCGCCCCCTCCCGGGCGGGCACCGCGTCCTGCATGGCTTCGCCGCGCAGCCGCAAAAGCCGCGCGCCGTCCTGGACATCGAGCGCGCCGGCCGCCGCCAGGGCCGCATATTCGCCAAGCGAATGACCGGCCACCCAGTCCACCACCTCGGCGAAGGGGCGGCCGATCCGGGATTCCAGCGCCCGCACCGCCGCGAGTGCGACGGCGAACAGGGCCGGTTGGGCGTTGCGGGTCAAGGTGAGCTCCGCCTCCGGCCCCTCGAAGACGAGGCGCGAGAGCGGCTCGCCCAGCGCCTCGTCCACCTCCGCGAACACCGCCCGCGCGCTCGGGAAGGCGTCATAAAGGGCGCGGCCCATGCCCACGCGTTGGGCGCCTTGGCCCGGAAAGACGGCGACGATGGTCATGAAGGCGGCGGCTCTCGTCCCTTGGGCGCTGGCCTTCCGCTCCATAGCGCGCGAGGCCGGGCTGTCAAGGCAAGCCCCGGCGGCGGGGCTCCTGCAGCAGCACCACCGCCGCCCGGATGCGCCCGGCGGTGGTGAGCCAGCACATCAGCCCGAAGGCGACCGCGAGCACCGGGAAGGCCTCCGGCCACAGGCAGGCGAGCAGGAAGAAGGCGATGGTCTCGGTGCCCTCGGTGAGGCCGCCCAGATAGTAGATGGACTTGTGACGGTAGCGCGGGTCTGGGATGCGCTTGCGTGCGGCGGCGGCGGCGAAGGCGAGGAAGCTCGAGGCGGTGCCCATGAAGGCGAACAGCAGAAAGGCTGCGTAGAGGGCGTTGGTGTGGGGATCGGCGAGGGCGAAGGCGAAGGCGAGTCCGGCATAGACCAGGAAGTCGAGCACGATGTCGAGGAACCCGCCGAGTTCGGATATCCCCTGGATGCGGGCGAGCGCCCCGTCGATACCGTCCAGCAGGCGGTTGATGAGGAACAGCGCCAGGCCGCAGAGATACAGACCCTGGGCCACCAGCACCACCGCTCCGAGCCCGAACAGAAAGCCCAGCCAGGTGATGCCGTTCGCGCGCACCCCGCGGCCGTGCAGACGCAGCGCCACCGCATCCAGGTAAGGGTCCAGCCTGCGGCGAAGGGGCGCGTCCAGCACCGGCCGCCTTCAGCCCTTGCGGGGCGGTTTGGTTTCGAGCGGCACGATCTCCGCGCCGCCCTCCGAGGGCGCCTCGGTCTCACCCGCGGCATGATCCCGCCGGCTTTGCTCCTCCTCGGCCCGCAGCCGCCCGGCCCAGTACACCGCGGCCGGCAGCGAGAACAGATAGGCGAGGCCGATCAGCGACAGGGTGGCCCAGGGCTCGGTGACCAGGAA
The DNA here is from genome assembly GCA_026982585.1 of Alphaproteobacteria bacterium. Lineage (GTDB taxonomy): Bacteria > Pseudomonadota > Alphaproteobacteria > Geminicoccales > Geminicoccaceae > HRBIN39. The sequence continues at coordinate 2,386 of JALSGW010000398.1, forward strand.
CACCACCACCACCATGGCGGCGATCAGAAGCGGCACCACATAGTCCGGCGGGATGCGCAGACGCTTGATGGAGAAGGTGGGCACGCGGCTCACCATCATCACCGCCACGAACACCATCATGGCGGCGTTGATCCAGAAACTCCGCAGCCACGGGGCGCCGGTCGCGAGCCATCCCACGAGCGGCAAAAGCGCGAGCCCCGCCGCCGCGGGCGCCGGGATGCCCTTGAAGAAGTGGAGTTGCCAGCGCGCCTTGGGAGGCTGGTCGAGCTCGACGTTGAACCGCGCAAGGCGCAGGGCGCAACAGGTGGCGAACAGCATCGCCAGCGCCCAGCCGATGCCGCGCACTTCGCCGAGGCTCCACAGATACACGATCACCGCCGGCGTGACCCCGAAGCTCAGGAAGTCGGAGAAACTGTCCAACTGCGCTCCGAGCTTGCTCTGGGTGCGCAACAGCCGCGCCGAGCCGCCGTCGAGACCGTCCAACAGCACCGCCACCCCGACCAGCGCCGCCGCCACCGGCCACCGTTCGTCGAAGGCGTAGCGCATGCCGGTGAGACCGGCGCCGAGCCCGAGGATGGTGATGAGGTTGGGCAGCAGATGGAGCAGGGTGCGCTCGCGCAGCCGTTCGCGCCGCTGACGCAACAGATGGTGGCCGAGGCGCTTCATGACCTCCTCCCCTCGAGCCTCTGCTGGGGTCCGTCGAGGCGGGCGAGCACCGTTTCGCCGGCGACCGCACGCTGGCCGGGGAGCACGAGCGGCTCCACCCCGGCCGGAAGATACACGTCACAGCGGCTGCCGAAGCGGATCAGGCCGATGCGCTCGCCCGGCCCGAGCACCGCCCCCTCCTCGTGGAAGGAGACGATCCGTCGCGCCACCAGACCGGCGATCTGGACCAGGCCGACGGTCCTGCCGTCGGCGGTCTCGATCCGGTAGCTCTGGCGTTCGTTGTCCTCGCTCGCCTTGTCCAGGGACGCGTTGAGAAAACGTCCCGGCCGGTAGCGCTTGAGCCGGATGCGGCCGGGCACCGGGGTGCGGTTGATGTGCACGTCGAACAGGCTCATGAACACGCTCACGCAGGGAAGCGGCGCATCGCCGAGCTCCAGTTCGGCGGGCGGCACGCGCGGGCGCACGCTCTGCACCACCCCGTCCGCGGGGCTCGTGACGAGCCGCGGATCCACCGGGGTGACCCGGGGCGGATCGCGGAAAAAGGCCGCGCACCACAGGCTCGCCGCGAGCCCCAGCCAGAACAGCGGCGGTGCGATCAGTCCGAGCAACAGGCTCGCGCCCAAAAACAGGGCGACAAAGCGCCACCCCTCCCGGTGCACGGGCACCAAAAGCCGCTGCCACAGCTGGGCCTCACCGTCCCCGCCCTGCACCCCAGCCCGCATCTCCTCTCATCCGCAAGCCCGACGGCGCACACGGACGCCGCCGGCCCTCGTCCGCATGCGAGCTTGCGCGCGCCCGGGACGGAGATCAAGAGCGGGCCCCACGTTTGGGGTATCAAAAGGGCGCGGCCGCCCGGGCGGGAGCGTCGAACCGGCCTAGATCAGCCCCTTTGCCGCCATCCAGGCGGCGAGCCCGGTGAAGGTGAGGGTGATGGCGGCGGCGAGCGGTGCGATCAGGGCGTTGATCGCGGCCTCCCGCGCTGCGACCGGGCCCTCCGGCAGGGCGAAATGCCTGCGCGCCCAGATCCGGAACGGCACGCGCTCGCCCCGCGGTCCCCGCTCCCCGGCCAACAGCCAGAAGACCACCGGAACAGCGAGGAAGCCGAGCGCCGTGAACGTCACCACCACCATCATGAAGGTCCCGACCCGGTTGGTGCTGAACAACAGCCAGGCGAGCGCCACCAACCACAGCACGCTCAGGATCATCAGGGTGAGCACGAGCGGATGAAACGCCCCCTCCACCCGCGACGGGTTCGCTTGCCTCTCCGCCATCGCAACCTCCTCGATCGACGACCCACGTCCTTCGCATCGAGGCGGCGCGCTGATGGCCCGGTATCGCTCGCGCCGATGATAGTCTCATATGAAACCACCCCGCGGCCGGCGCAAGGGGCCCCGCGGGCCGGCGGTGCCCGCCACACAGCCGGGTGCGCCTCAGTCGCCGATCTCGAACTCGGCGAGCACCGGCACATGGTCCGACGGCCGGGGCCAGCCGCGGGCCTCGCGCAGGATGCCGCTGTCTTTGAAGGCCGGGAGGAGGGCGGGCGCAATCCAGATGTGGTCGAGCCTGCGACCGCGGTCGGAGCGGGCCCAGTCGCGCGCCCGGTAGGACCACCAGGTGTAGAGCCGTTCGGGCGGCGGCCGCCGCAGGCGCACCGTGTCCCAGAAGCGAAAGGCCTGCATGAGGCGCATCAGCCGTTCCACCTCCACCGGGGTGTGGCTCACCACCTTCAGCAGGGCACGGTGATTCCAGACATCCGCCGCGAGCGGGGCGATGTTGAGATCGCCCACCAGGAGCAGCCGCGCATCCACATCCTCGCGGGCGGCGAAATAGGCGGTAAAGGTGTCGAGCAGCTCCAGCTTGTGGCGGAATTTGGGGTTTTGCTCCGGATCGGGGAGATCACCGCCGGCCGGCACATAGAGATTGTGCAGCTCGATGTCGCCGCAAAGGCGGCAGCTCAGGTGGCGGTGGTCGGCAAGGCCGCCGAAGGACAGGCGCTCGCATTCGGCGAGGGGCAGGCGGGAGAGGATGGCGACGCCGTTGTAGGCCTTGCCCCCGTGCACGAGCCGGTGCCGGTAGCCCAAGGATTCCGCCAGCGCATGGGGAAAGCGCGAATCCTCCACCTTGGTCTCCTGCAGGCAGAGCACGTCGGGCGCCCACAGCTCGGCCAGCCGGGCCAGCAACGGCGCCCGCAGGCGGATGGAGTTGATGTTCCAGGTGACGATGCGCAGTTTCACGGAATCCGTCCCGTTTAGAGGAAACTCTGCGGATCGACGTCCACCCGAAGGCGCACCCCGCTTCGGATCCGCACCCGTGCGAGCCAATCGCGCAAATAGGCCGGAAGGTCCACCCCGGGGCGGGCCTTGACCAGGAAGCGCTCCCGGTACCGCCCCCGCAACAGCATCAAAGGTGCAGGTGCGGGGCCGAGCACGGTCACGCCTTCCCGAAGCGGGGCGGAGCGGGCGAGCTCCCGCGCCAGATCCCGCACCCTCTGCGCCTCCCGGGCCGCCAGGATGAGCGCCGCAAGCCGCCCGAACGGCGGCAGCCCCGCCTCCTTGCGCGCCGCCAGCTCGGCCCGATAAAAGGCCTCCTCGTCCCCGCGGGCGAGGGCCTGCAGCACCGGATGTTCCGGCAGGTGGGTCTGGATCAGCACCCGTCCCGGTCGGCTGCCGCGCCCCGCCCGTCCCGCCACCTGGAAGAGGAGCTGGAAGCTCCGCTCGGCCCCGTGCAACTCGCCGCCGAGCCCCACGTCGGCGTCCACCACCCCGACCAGGGTGAGGCCCGGGAAGTGGTGGCCCTTGGCCAGCATCTGGGTGCCGATCAGGACGTCCACCCGCCGCTCGGTGACGGCCCGCACCAGCTCCTCCACCTCCCGGAGGTTGCGCACCGTGTCGCTGGTGGCGACGGCGATGCGGGCGCCGGCGAAGCGCTCGCCGATCTCCTCGGCCACCCGCTCCACCCCGGGCCCGCAGGGCACGAGCCCGTCCACCGTGCCGCACAGGGGACAGTGGTCCGGCTCGGCGCGACGATAGCCGCAGTGATGGCAGAGCAGCCGCCGGCGCAGCCGGTGCAGGGTGAGCCAGGCGGAACAGTTGGGACAGCGCAGTCGCGTGCCGCAGGCGCGACACAGCACCAGGGGCGCGAAACCGCGCCGGTTGAGGAACACCAGGGCCTGCTCGCCGGCGCTCAGCGTCTGTTCCAAGGCGGACAGGAGCGACGGCGCCAGGAACGCCCCGGCGGCGGGACGGTCGCGGCGCAGATCGACCAGATGCACCTCCGGCATGGCGCGGCCGCCGATGCGGGCCGAAAGCCGCAGGCGCGGCCAGGGACGGGGGGGTGCGAAACCCGCGATCCGTCCGCTCCGATAGGCGCTTTCCACGCTCGGGGTGGCGCTCACCCGCACGAGCGGACAGCATTCGAGCCGGGCGCGGGCCTCGGCCATGATGCGCGCGTCGTAGGCGATCCCCTCCTCCTGCTTGAAGCTCGCATCGTGTTCCTCGTCGATGACGATCAGCCCGAGGTCGGCAAGGGGCAGGAACAGGGCCGAGCGGGCGCCCACCACCACCCGCGCCCGGCCGCTCGCGATCCGCCTCCAGGTGGCGCGGCGCTGGGCTCTTGACAGGGCGGAGTGCCAAAGGAGGGGCGGTGTGCCGAAGCGCCGGGTGAAGCGGGCGATCCACTGGGCGGAGAGGGCGATCTCCGGAAGCAGCACCAGCACGCTGCGACCGCATCTGAGCGCCTCGGCCACCGCCTCGAAATAGACCTCGGTCTTGCCCGAACCCGGCACCCCCTCGAGCACAAGACAGGCGAAGCGCGAGGCCCGCACGGCACAGGCGAGCGCATCGGCCGCCCGGCGTTGGTCGGGTTCGAGCACAAGGCCCCGGGTATCGGGGTGCGGCTCGGGTTCCCGGGGATCCTCCTCCTCGACCGGCGCCAGAGCACCCGCGCGCAGGAGACGCTCCAAGGTGGAGGCGCTCGTGCGGGCGGAGCGGGCGATCTCGGCCGCGGTCCGGGGACGGCCGTCGGCGAGCAGCTCCCGCACCCGTGCGCGGGCCGGGGTCAGGCGCAGCCCTTCGGGCCAGGCGGCGAGCGTGAGCCGGGGCGCGGTGCGCGGCGGCTCCACCGCCTCGGGCAGCACCAGGGCCAGTCTCAGGGCCGCTCCGAGCGGGGCCAGGGTCTCCCGGGCGAGCTGCGCCAAAAGCCGCCGCAACGGTCGCGGCATGGGCGGCAGCGCGAAGGAGCGGATCACCGACCGCAGCCGCGCCCGCTCGGGAAGCCCTGTCGGCGGACCGTCCCAGACCACCCCCACCGCCTGACGTCCGCCGACCGGCACCTCCACATAGCGTCCGGGCAGGGGCGGATCCGGCAGCTCCCACGCGTAGGTGAACGGCCGGTCCACCGCAAGCGGCAGCAGCACCGGGACCCGGGTCGCTTGGGAGCCCTTCATGCGGCGTTGCGCGACAGGCGACCGCGTGCGGTGGCGCGGGAATGCCGGCCCGTCGCCACCCCCTGGACCCGGGGATGGCGGTTGGCTAGAGTTCCATCGCCCAAGACAGCGCGCGAGAACGACGAGGGCGCCGTGCCGCGGGTGCGGCGGATCAGGGAGGGGGCAGATGATGGTTCCAAAGCGTGCATGGTTGGTGCCGGCGATGGTGGCGGCCGCGTGGATGGCCCCGGGCGAGCCGTTGCGGGCGGGTCAGGACATCGCGGCGCTCCCCGAAGAGGCCCGTCTCGAGCCCACCGAAGAGTTCGACGTGGCCGTGCTGCCCGAGGCCTCGCCGCGCTGGATCTATATCCTGGATGTGGCGTTCGACAATCTGGTGGCCTCCCGCATCAACATCTTCGACGCCGAGACCGGCGCCTTCGTGAGCGTGGTCCATTCCGGCTTCGTGCCCAACCTGCTGCTCGCCCCGGACAAAAGCGAGCTCTACGTCAACGAGACCTACTTCTCCCGCGGAACCCAGGGCGAGCGGGTGGACGTGGTGTCGATCTACGACGCCCGCACCCTGCTGCGCACCGGCGAGGTCATCCTGCCCCAAGGCCGGGGCCTGTTCGTGCCGAAACAGCCGGTGGCGGCCCTCTCTCCGGACGGGCGGTTCCTGCTCTCCTACAACATGGCGCCGGCCACCAGCGTGAGCCTGGTGGACATCCGGGCCCGGCGCTATGTGGGCGAGATCGAGGTTCCGGGCTGCGCGCTGGTCTATCCCACCGGTCTGCGCAGCTTCTCGATGTTGTGCCCGGACGGCTCCTTCGTCGACATCGCCTACGACGAGGAGGGCGGGGCCGAGGTGATGCAGAACGAGCCCTTCTTCGATTCCGAGAACGATCCGGTGTTCGAACATGCCGCGCTGGCCACCGAACAGGGTCGGGGATACTGGATTTCCTACGAGGGCATGCTCTACGAGGTGGTCTTCGAAGAG
>JALSGW010000399.1 GCA_026982585.1 Alphaproteobacteria bacterium
CGACTATCTGCGCCGCGGCATGAGCGAGTGGCTGCCACGCTGGAGGGCGCGCGGCTGGCGCACCGCCGACGGCAAGCCGGTCAAGAACCGGGATCTGTGGCAGCGGCTCGAGGCGCTGAGCCGCCGTCACCGCATCGAATGGCACTGGCTGCGCGGACATGCCGGCGATCCCCTCAACGCCCGCGCCGACCGCCTCGCCCGCAGCGAGGCGGCCAAGCAACGGAGATCCTAGCCGAGCGCCTCGAGGATGCTGTCCGCGCCCGACACCTCCACCTGGCCCGGCGCCTCCTCCACGAACAGCGCCTTCACCACCCCGTCCTCCACCAGCATGGCGTAGCGTTTGCTGCGGGTGCCGAGGCCGAGCGCGCTGCCGTCGAAGGCGAGGCCGATCGCCCGGGTGAAGGTGGCGTTGCCGTCCGCCAGCATCAGGATCCGCCCCTCGGCGCCCAGCGCCTTGGCCCAGGCATCCAGTACGAAGGGGTCGTTGACGGCCACGCAGGCCACCGTATCCACGCCCTTCGCCCGCAGCTCGTCGAAACGCTCGAGGAAACTCGGCACGTGCTTGAGATGGCAGGTGGGGGTGAAGGCGCCGGGCACCGCGAACAACACCACCCGCTTGCCCGCCACCACCTCAGCGAGCGGCACGTCTTCAACCTTGCCGTCCTTGAAGACCTTGAAGGTCGCATCCGGGAGGCGCTCACCAACCGCGATGGTCATGCTCCGCCCTCCTCCTCGCTCCGGTCGGGGTCGAGGCGACCCCTAGGCAGGAAGCGGGCGCCTTGCAAGTCCCTACATGACAGGCGCGCATTGTCGCAGTATCAATGATGCTCCGCTCTCCTGCGTTGACCTTCCTCCAGGGGGAATGACCATGTGCGGAACGCTTCCAAGCCACCTTTCATGTTCTGGAAGATACTCATGACCGCCCATGCTGCGCACCATCCTCGAGGCGCCGCGGCCCACGCCGAGGACAAGGGCGAGCACCGCGGCCACGGTCACGGAGACCAGCATCACGGCGGTCACGCCCACGGCCACGGCGGCCACGACCATGCCGCCATGGTGGCGGATTTCCGGCGCCGGTTCTTCGTCTCCCTGCTCCTCACGGTGCCGGTGCTGCTGCTCTCGCCCTTGATCCAGGAGCTGCTCGGGCTCGCCGATGTGCTGCGGTTTCGAGGCGATCGCTATCTCCAGTTCGCCTTCGCCGCGGTGATCTTCTTCTACGGCGGCAAGCCCTTCCTGGTCGGCATGGCGGGCGAGCTGGGGCGGCGCCAGCCGGGCATGATGACCCTGATCGCCCTCGCCATCACCACCGCCTTCGTCTACTCGGCGGCGGTCGTGCTGGGGCTTCCGGGCAAGGTGTTCTTCTGGGAGCTCGCCACCCTCATCGACGTCATGCTGCTCGGGCACTGGATCGAGATGAAGTCGGTGATGGGGGCCTCCGGTGCGCTCGAGGCGCTCGTGCGTCTGCTCCCCGCCACCGCCGCCCGGCTCAAGGAGGACGGCAGCACCGAGGAGGTGCCGGTGAGCGCGCTCGCCCCCGGCGATCGGGTGCTGGTGCGGCCGGGCGAGAAGGTGCCCATCGACGGCATCATCCTCGAGGGGCGCTCGAGCTTCAACGAGGCCATGCTCACCGGCGAGTCCAAGCCGGTGGCCAAGGGACCGGGCGACGAGGCCATCGGCGGTGCCGTCAACGGCGAGGGCGCGGTGGTGTTGGAGGTGCGCAAGACCGGCTCCGAGACCTATCTCGCCCAGGTCATCGAGCTGGTGCGGCGGGCCCAGGAGACCCGCTCGCGCACCCAGGACCTCGCCAATCGCGCCGCCTCCTGGCTCACCTGGGTGGCGTTGGGCGGCGGCGGGCTCACCCTTGTGGTGTGGCTTTCGCTGGGCTATCCCTTCGCCTTCGCCCTCGAGCGCATGGTGACGGTGATGGTGATCGCCTGTCCGCATGCGCTCGGGCTGGCGGTGCCGCTGGTGGTGGCGGTGAGCACCAAACTCACCGCCCAAAACGGGCTCTTGATCCGCGATCGCGCCGCCTTCGAGCGGGCGCGGCGGCTCGATGCGGTGCTGTTCGACAAGACCGGCACCCTCACCGAGGGGCGCTTTGGGGTCACCGACGTGCTCACCTTCGCCGAGCTCTCCGAGGAGGAGGCGCTGGCGCTCGCCGCCTCCCTCGAGAGCCGCTCCGAGCATCCGATCGCCCGCGGCGTGGTCCGCTCCGCCGAGGAGCGGCGGCTCACCCTGACCGCGCCCGATGATTTCGAGGCGCTGCCGGGCCGCGGCGTGCGGGGCCGGGTCGAGGGCCGCGAGCTGCTCCTGGTGAGCCCCGGGTATCTGCGCGAGGAGGGGCTCGAGGTCGAGGATCCGCGCCTTGCCGAGGTGGTGGAGCAGGGCAAGACGGTGGTCTACCTGGTGGAAGGCCGCCGTGTGCTGGCCGCCCTGGCGCTCGCCGACATCATCCGGCCGGAGGCGCGGGCGGCGGTGGAGCGGCTCACCGGCCTCGGCGTGCGCTGCATGATGCTCACCGGCGACAGCCGCCAGGTGGCGCGCTGGGTGGCGCGCGAGCTCGGGCTCGTGGAATGGTTCGCCGAGGTGCTGCCGCACGAGAAGGCGGAGAAGGTGCAGGCCCTGCAGCAGCGGGGGCTGCAGGTGGCGATGGTGGGTGATGGGGTCAACGACGCGCCGGCCTTGGTGCAGGCGGACCTCGGCATCGCCATCGGCGCCGGCACCGACGTGGCGGTGGAGTCGGCGGATGTGGTGCTGGTGCGCAACGACCCGCGCGACGTGGCCGCCATCCTCCATCTGGCCCGGCTCACCTACCGCAAGATGATCGAGAACCTGCTCTGGGCGACCGGCTACAATGCGGTGGCGATCCCGCTTGCCGCGGGCGTGCTGTACGGGGCGGGGGTGCTGCTCACCCCCGCGGCCGGCGCCGCCCTCATGTCGCTCTCCACCGTGATCGTCGCAATCAACGCCCAGCTTCTCGAGCGGGCGCGCCGCCACCTGCCGGCGGCGGAGCCCGCCGTGGTTCCCGCAACCCATGGAGGACATGCATGAACGCCAAACCGCTTCGCCAAGTTGTCGCCGCCGCCGTCAGCCTGCTCGCCCTCGGCGCCGCGGCGGCCGAAGCCGGTCCCGTGTATTTGCCGCTCGGCAACGGCGACCGGCTTGCGGTGGTGGACCACGAGACCGGCAAGCCGATGGCCGAGGTGGAGGGGCTGCCGGCGCCGCACGGCGTCGCCGCCACCCCGGACGGCCGCTACCTGGTGGTCGGAAGCTTCGCCGAGCGCGAGCCCGGGACCGCCATGCCGGAGCGGCCCAAAGGCATGGCCCAGGCGGAGCACGAAAAGCACCACGCCAAGGCCGAGCGCGCGATGGAGGCGGTGGCCACCATCGCGGTGCTGGACCGGCAGAGCCTGGAGGTGGTGCGGCGCATCGACGTGCCGGGGGCGGTGCACCATGTGGCGGTGAGCCCCGACGGGCGGTTCGCGGCCTTCACCCATCCGGCCACCGGCAAGGTGACGGTGGTGGACCTCGAGCGCATGGAGGTGGCGGCCACCGTCGCGGTCGGCGAGGCGCCCAACTACGTGCTCTTCGCACCGGACGGCAAACTCTACGTGAGCAACGCGGGATCCTCCGACCTCGCCGTGCTGGAGTCCGGAAGCTGGCGCACCGTGCGCCGCATCAAGCTTCCGGGCGGCCCCGAACACATGGCCCTCGCGCCGGACGGAAGCCGCCTCTATCTGGCCGGGGCTGCCGACGGCAAGGTGTGGGCGGTCGACACCGCAAGCGGTGAGGTGGTGGCGAGCGCCGATCTCGGCGACGTGCTGCACGGCATCGACCTCGATGCCGATCGGGGCCGGGTCTATGTGGCGGTGCTCGGCGCCGACCGGCTGGTGGCGCTGGATGCCGACACCCTGAAGGTGGTGGACGAACGGCGCTTTGCCGGGCCCTATCATGTGACGGTGATCGGGCCCGAGGGGCGGCTGTTCGTGACCAGCGCCGCCGAGCCGGTTCTGCACGTCTGGTCGCTCGAAGGCCTCGCACATGTGGGCGTCGAGCCGGTGGGAGCGGTCGGCCATCAGATGGCGCATCTGTGAGGGAAACGGCGCCCCAGACCGGCAACGAGACCATAACCGGGCCGCCTCAATGCGCTTGCGGGCAGTTGCGCAACCGAGGAGGTTGGCGATGATGCGGATCGACAGGAGGTGGAAAGGCCTGGGTGCGGCCGTGGCCGCGGTCGCTCTCCTGGCGTTGGCCGACGGCGCGCGCGCCCACGGCCAGCCCGGCTTCGGTCCTGGAGCGGGCATGATGGGCCCGGGCATGATGGTCCCGCAGACCCCGGTGGCGCCCGGGTTCGGTCCGGGCACCGGCCCCGGCATGATGGGCTGGCCGCAGGGCCAGCGGGGCGGTCCCGGCGTCATGGGTCAGCCGCAGGTGCCGGGGTTCGGGCCCGGCATGGGCATGATGGGGCCCGGCATGATGATGGGACCGGGGATGATGATGGGTCCCGGCATGATGGGAGCGCCGAATGTTCCCGGCTTCGGCATGGGGATGATGATCCCGCCCCAGGGCCAGAGCGTCGCGCCCGGCTTCGGCATGATGGCGCCATCGCCCGGCGCCCGGGCCGCCTGTCCCGGCATGGGACCGGCCCAGGCGCAAAAGCCGCTCGATGCCGAGACCGTGAAGGCGCGCATCGAACGCTGGCTCGCCATGCACGGCAACCCGCGGCTCAAGGTGGGCGAGGTGGTGGAACAGGATGATTCCACCATCGTCGCCGAGGTGGTGACCAAGGAGGAGGGGGCGGTGGTGGACCGCTTTGCGATCGACCGCCGGACCGGAGCCTGGCGGCGGCTGCCGTAGCGCCGCGGGCGCGGCGGGCGTCTTGGCCTTTGACGCCCGCCGTCTCCTCCGGCCTGGATTCCGTCCACCCACGCGTAAAGGAGGATGCGCATGAAAACCCTCACCGCCCTCGCCACGGCCGCGCTGGCCCTGATGCTGTCGGCGAACGACGCCGCCGCCGCCAGCCATCCCCCCGCCACCGCGCCCGATGCGGAGCCCGAGGCGCTGATGCTGATGCCGCTCATGGATCCCGAGCGGGGACGCAAGCTGTTCGCCAGCAAGGGCTGTGTGGTCTGCCACGCGGTGAACGGCGTCGGCGGCACCGACGCGCCGCCCCTGGACTATGATCCCAACGTCTCGGGCTTCATGAATCCCTTCGAATTCGCGGCCCGCATGTGGGCCGGTGCGGAGGCCATGATCTTCCTCCAGCAGGAGGAGCTCGGCGAACAGATCCGCTTCACCGGATCCGAGCTCGCCGACATCATCGCCTTCGCCCACAGCCCCTCGGAACAGCGCAAGTTCTCGATCGAGGACATCCCCGACCACATCCGTGACCTCCTCCACCACCGCGAGGACATGGACGACGGGCACGAGGAGGACCACGTCGGCGACGACTGAGCCCGTGGGCTGCGCCGGGCCCGGAGCACCTCACTCCTCGCCGACCCCGGCGCGGGCGGGAATGCGGAGGCGGCGGAAGGGGCTCGCCGCCACCACCGCGCCCTCCGCGTCGAAGGCGACGACGCGCCAGAGGTAGGGGCCGGGTGGGGTGAGACGGTCTCGCACCAGTGCGGTAAGGGTGGCCTCGCTCGCTCCCGCCATCACCAGGAGGCCCGTAAGCGGGCGGCCCTCTTCCTCCAGCCCCCCACGCCCGGAGTCCGCATAGAACTCGAGGCGATAGGCGACCGCCCGCTCGGCCGGCGCCCAGGCGAAGCGGAGCCCCTCGCGCAGCACCGCACCGTCCTCCGGCTCCCGCAGCGCCAGCGCCGCCGGCGCCGGTGCGGGCGCCTGCCGCAGCACGTAATAGCGCAGTATCAGCTCCTCCGCCTGGAGTTCGGGTTCGAGGAACCGGAGCCGCACCAGATAGAGGCCGGAGATGCGGGTCGGAAGCTCGGGGATGCGCCAGACGATGCGCCCGGGCGCCGCGAGCTGGCGGTGGAGCAGCGCGATACGGCGAAACCGCGGCCGGCCGACCGTGGTCGCGGGACCGGCGAGCTCGAGCACGGCGCGAAGCCGCCCCCGCCCCACATGGGCGATCTCCGCCACCGCTACGAGCGGCTCCCCGCGCTCGAGGATGCGGCTCGTGCCGCCGTCCTCGAAGCGCAGCCGGACGTCGGTGACGGCGAGATCGGCGGCGGCCGGGCCGGTGATCTCGACGATCAGGGTCTCGGTCACCTGGGTCTGCGACTGGGCGCCTGCGAAGGTGCGCTGATAGCAGAGCCCCGAGGCGCCCTGCCGGCGGGCGGCGATGGTGAGCGCCTGGCCGATCACCACCCGCTCCCGCAGCCGCGCGACACCGTTGCCGCCGGCGGTGGCGGCGAGCGGACGGCCGACGGTGGCGAGCGCCGCCGTGCAGTTGCCGCCCTGAAGGAGGGTGACGGTGGCGGCGGCGGAGCTCACCGCCTCGCCGGGGGCGAAACCGCCCGGGGTCCAGAGCACCGTGCGCCGCGCACCCTCCGCATCGGCGACCCGGATCCGCGCCGGCGCCACCGCCGCCCGCACCTCCGCCGCGGCCCACAGCACCACCGCCGCCAGGACGACGCCGCTCCGCAAGGAGGGCCGAGCTCGTGCGCGTGCTGTCCGCATCACCACTCCCCGCTCCAATCGGTGCGCAAGGTGGCATAGACCTGATAGCGGTCGTCGCCGATGCCCGCGATCCGGTCCCGCTCCTCCTCGTAGCTGAAGGAGAGGGCGAGGCTGAGGCCCGGGCGGGCGCCTGCGGGCGCGAGCAGTTCGATCAAGAGCGTGCCCTCGATGCCATAGGTGAGGATGTCGTCTGCCGGCGCATCCTCCCACACCCGCGAACCGTACAGCTCGAGGCCGAGCTCGTGCCGGCCCTCCCAAAGGGGGGCGAGGGAGACGCCGAGCCTGAGGTCCAGCTCGCGTGCATCATCGCCGCTCGCGAGCTGCTCGCTCCAGGCGAAGTCGAGCGAGGGCTCCAGCACCAGGCGCCCGTCCAGAAGAGCGGTGGAGAGGCGAAGCCCGAGGCTGCGGGTCACCTCATCCGCATCGGCCGCGGTGAGATCGTTGCGGTAGGCGGCGGCCATGGTCGCCTCGGCCTCGATGTCGCCTCTCGCCAATGCCAGCCCGAGCTCGCCGGCGAGGGTGCGGTCGTTCGCGATGCTGGCACCGGGGGGCGCGCGGCGCGGCCGGTTGCGGGTCCAGCTCAGCTCCCAGTCGATCCCCTCGAGCCAGCCGAAGGGGGCGGCATCGAAGCGGTAGCTTCCCCGCCAGCCCAGGCGGTCGCTCCGGCTGGTGCCGATCCTGGCTCCCGCTCCTGCATCCTCGCGGCTCTGCCGGTAGGCGACTGCGCTCTCCAGACCGCCCCGGGCGAGCCCGAGGGTGAGAGCGAGCTCGCCTCGCCCGCGCGCAAGCGGGGTTCCGAGCAGGCTCGCGAAACGGGGTCCGGCCGCCGCAAACCCGGCCTCGAACCAGAGCTCGACCGGCTCCTCGCCGTCCACCTCGAGGGAATCGGGCTCAAACCGCGCGCGCAGCGCATAGCCCCAGTCGGACACCGCACCGACCAGCCCGCCCGGCCCGTCCGCATCCCACACGCTGCGCGCGACGCCGCCTGTGAGGGTAAGGCGTTCGCCGAACAGCCGCGCCTGCGCCTCCGCCGCAAGCCCGCTCGCCTCGCCGGCATCCAGTCCGCCGAAGCGGCCCGCTCCGGCGACCGGACCGCGCCCGCGGTAGGCGGTGAGCCGAATCCGAAGCCGCTCGGGCGAGTCCGCAAAGGGCCGCAGGTCCAGCTGGCCGCCGAAGACCCGATTGTCCGGTTGTTCGATGCCGAACGGATCCTCGAAGCCCACCACCGGCTCGCTGCGCATGACGAAAAGCCGCCCCGAAAGCCGGCCGCCGTCCGCTCTGCCGACCGCGATCCCGAGACCCCGGCTGGCGAAGCCCGAGCTCAACAAGCTCTCGGCCAGCGGCGGGAAGTGGCCGAGGTTCAGCACCAAGGGCTCGCGGTTCACCTGCAGGAGGTAGCCGGCGAGCTCGAGGCGCCGGCCGCGGGCGCGCTCGCTGTCGAGGAACAGCTGCGCGCTTGCCCGGGCGAGCACGGCGCCCTCGCCGGCCTCCGCCGCCACCCGGAGCCCGCCCTGGGCCGCAAAGGGGGAATCCAGCCGGCCGCCGGCATCGGCGGCGAGCTCGCGGGTGACGGCGAGCTCTCCCTCCGCTGCCGCGGCAAGGCGCTGCAGCAGACGGGTCTTGCGCACCTCGAAGGGCAGCCGCGCGATCACCCCGAGGCTGCCGTCGGGGCGGTATTCGACGATCCTGAGCTCGTGCGGGCCGGGGGCGAGCGGCTCCACCGGCCGGTAGACGAACCGTCCGGCCTCGAACGCAAGGCCGGCGGTGATGTCCACGTCGTCCAGTTCCACCGCGAGCCGGGCGAGGAGAGCGGGATCGATC
>JALSGW010000400.1 GCA_026982585.1 Alphaproteobacteria bacterium
GGCGCGGCGCGCTCCGGCGCGGCGGCGGAAGGCTCTCGCCTGCGGGCGAACAGACGACGCCGCGGCGCGGGGGGTTCCGCCGCCGCCGGTGCCGCCGGCTGTGCCGCGGGAGCGGAGCGGGAGGCCGGCTCCGGGGCCGCGGCCGCCTGCGGTGACGGCGCCCGCCCCGCCACCTCCTCCTCCGCCCATCCCCGCCATCGCACCACCAGCGGATGGGCGAGCAGCCGCTCCACATAGGCCAGCGCCGGCTCCGCCAGCACGAGCCCGTGCCCGGCGACCCGGGCCGCGAGCGGCAGCAACATGGCGTCGGCCACCGAAAAGGCGCCGAACAGGAAGCCCTCCGCCGCCGCGCCGAGATGATGCAGCAACAGCGCCTCGAGGCGCCGGAGATCCCGCTCCACCCCGCGCAGCAGCCGGCCGGGGGGGCCGAAGCGGTGGGCGAGGTCGAGCGGATGACAGGCGACCAGATCCCAGAAGCCGTAGAGCGCCTCCTCGGCCACCGCCCGCGCCTGGGCGCGCCGCACGGCATCCTCGGGCCACAATGCGGGCCTGTGCTCGGCCGCATACTCGGCGATAGCCAGCGGCCCCGCGACGGTCGCACCGTCCAGCACCAACACCGGCAGCCGGCCGCTGGGCGCGATCCGCTCGAGCTCGGCGATCCCCTCGGGGCTTTTGAGATCCAGACGCCGCAACCGCACCTCGAGGCCGGCCGCGGCCAGGCTCACCCACGCCGCAAGCGAATGGCCCGAAAGGTTGAAGTTCCCGATCACCAGCTCGGGCGCCATAGCAGCCCCTCCAACCGACGCCAACCGCGCCGTGCGCGAGCAAGGTAGCTCTTCCACGACCGGGCGAAAAGCCTCGCCGGCCCGCCCCGGCCCGGACTGGCGCGAAGGTGATCAGGGCGGGGTGCGCCGCCCGAGCCCCCTTGCCAGCCCGATGTCGCTGTCCGAGATTGCGGCAAAAGGTCCAAAGCCGCTTGTGGCGCGTCCCGGCACGCGCGCATGGTCGGACGGCCCGCGCCCGGCGGCGCCGGCGTCCCGTTGCCGAGGGAGGGTGAGATGCAGAGCGAGCTCTATCCGGTTCGACCCGAATGGGCGGAGCGCGCCTGGATCCGCAAAGACCAGTACGAGGAGATGTACCGCCGCTCGATCGAGGACCCGGAGGGGTTCTGGGCGGAGATGGCGGGGATCCTCGACTGGGAGCGCAAGCCCACCAAGATCAAGGACGTGTCCTACCGCCGTCCGGACGTGCACATCCGCTGGTACTGGGACGGCGAGCTCAACGTCTGCGCCAACTGCGTCGACCGCCATCTCAAGGCGCGCGGCGAGCAGGTGGCGATCCTGTGGGAGGGCGACGATCCCGCCAGGGACCGGCGCATCACCTATCGCGAGCTCCACCGGCAGGTGAGCAAGCTCGCCAACGTGCTCAAGGACCTCGGCGTCGGCAAGGGGGATCGGGTCACCATCTACATGCCGATGATCCCCGAGGTGGCCTACGCCATGCTCGCCTGTGCGCGCATCGGCGCCATCCACTCGGTGGTCTTCGGCGGCTTCTCGGCGGAAAGCCTGGCCGACCGCATCAACGACGCCCGCGCCAAACTGGTGATCACCGCCGACGAAGGCATCCGCGGCGGCCGCCGCATCCCCCTCAAGGCCAACACCGACCAGGCGCTGACCCGCTGCGCGGACGGCATCCAGGTGCTGGTGTTCAAATACACCGGCGCCGAGGTGCCCTGGGTGGAGGGGCGCGACCACGACGCCTATGCGCTCATGGACAAGGCGAGCGCCGACTGCCCGCCCGCGCGCATGAACGCCGAGGACCCGCTCTTCATCCTCTACACCTCGGGGTCCACCGGCAAGCCCAAGGGCGTGCTGCACACCTCGGGCGGCTATCTCGTCTACGTCGCCCTCACCCACAAATACGTCTTCGACTATCACGACGGCGATATCTACTGGTGCACCGCCGACGTCGGCTGGGTCACCGGCCACAGCTACATCGTCTACGGCCCGCTCGCCAACGGCGCCACCACCCTGATGTTCGAAGGGGTGCCCAACTACCCGACCTTCTCCCGCTTCTGGGAGGTGGTGGACAAGCACGGGGTCAACATCTTCTACACCGCCCCCACCGCCATCCGGGCGCTCATGCGCGAGGGCGACGAATGGGTGAAGCGCACCTCGCGCAAGACCCTGCGGCTGCTCGGCACCGTCGGCGAGCCCATCAATCCGGAGGCCTGGCGCTGGTACTACCGGGTGGTGGGCGAGGAACGCTGCCCGATCGTCGACACCTGGTGGCAGACCGAGACCGGCGGCATCCTCATCACCCCGCTTCCCGGCGCCACCGACCTCAAGCCCGGCTCCGCCACCCGGCCCTTCTTCGGCATCAAGCCGGCGATCGTGGACGCCGAGGGGCGCATCCTCGAGGGCGCCGCGAGCGGCAATCTGGTGCTGCTCGATTCCTGGCCCGGCCAGATGCGCACCGTGTTCGGCGACCACGAGCGGTTCGTGCAGACCTATTTCTCCACCTTCGACGGCATGTACTTCACCGGCGACGGCGCCCGCCGCGACGAGGACGGCTACTACTGGATCACCGGGCGGGTGGACGACGTCATCAACGTCTCGGGCCACCGGCTCGGCACCGCCGA
Organism: Alphaproteobacteria bacterium; assembly: GCA_026982585.1. Lineage (GTDB taxonomy): Bacteria > Pseudomonadota > Alphaproteobacteria > Geminicoccales > Geminicoccaceae > HRBIN39. The sequence continues at coordinate 2,642 of JALSGW010000400.1, forward strand.
GGTGGAGAGCGCCCTCGTCGCCCACGCGGCGGTGGCGGAGGCGGCGGTGGTCGGCTTCCCCCACGAGATCAAGGGCCAGGGCATCTACTGCTATGTGACCCTGGTCGAGGGGACGGAGCCGAGCGCGGCGCTCGAGCGCGAGCTCATCCAGCAGGTGCGCAGGGAGATCGGCCCCATCGCCACCCCGGACGTGATCCAGTTCGCGCCGGGCCTGCCCAAGACCCGCTCGGGCAAGATCATGCGCCGCATCCTGCGCAAGATCGCCGCCGACGACTACGCGGATCTGGGCGACACCACCACCCTCGCCGAGCCGGCGGTGGTCGACCAGCTCATCGCCGAGCACGAGAAAATCAAGGCCGCGCGCTGATCCCGAGCGGCCCGGCGCGGGCCCTTCCTGGGCGGGCGGGGCGAGCGCGCTCGCCCCGCCCCTTTGCGTTCGTTCACACGTTGAAGTAGCGCGCCTGGGGATGGTGGAGGACGATGGCGGAGGTGCTCTGCTCGGGCTCCAGCTGGAACTCCTCCGAGAGCCGCACGCCGATGCGCTCCGCATCGAGGAGCGCGAGCAGCGGCGCCTGGTCCTCCAGATTGGGGCAGGCGGGATAGCCGAAGCTGTAGCGGGCGCCCCGGTAGCCCTGTTTGATGAGCTTGCGCAGGTCGCGGGCATCCTGATCGGCGATGCCGAGCTCGGCGCGGATGCGCGCATGCACATATTCGGCCAGCGCCTCGGCGAGCTCGACCGAAAGCCCATGGAGCTGCACATAGTCCTGGTAGCGGTCCTCGGCGAACCAGCGCCGCGCCACCTCCGAGGCCCGCTCCCCCACCGTCACCACCTGCAGCGCCACCACGTCCCGCTCCGGATCGCGGATGTCGCGCACGAAGTCGGCGATGCACAGCCCGCCCGGGCGCCCTTGGCGGGGCAGGTGGAAGCGCACGAGCTCCCGCTCGCCGTCGGCGTCGAACAGCACCAGATCGTTGCCGTCGCCCGCCGCCCGGAAGTAGCCGTAGGCGGCCTTGGGCTGGAAGATGCCCTCCTCGCGGTCGCGGGCGAGCAGCTCCTCGAGCCGCGGGCGCAGTTCCTTGCGGGCCCAGGCGAGGAACTCGTCGAGGCGGCGGCCGTCCTTGCTGTAGCCCCAGTGGAACTGGTAGAGCATCTGCTCGTTGAGATAGGGGATGAGCGCCGCCACCGGCACCTCCTGCAGCCGGCGGCTGCCGAAGAAGGGCGGGGTGGGGACGGCCACCTCCCGGTTGAGCTCCTCCCGCTTGAGGCGGATGTCCTCGAGCTCGACCGGCCTTAGCATGGCCCGGGGTGCGGGTTGGGCGGGCCGGCGCTGTGGGCGGCGGCGGGAGGCGGCGCGCTCGGCCCGCTCCCGCACATAGGCCTCGAACTCCCCGGCCATCACCTTCTCCATCAGCCTGAGCCCGTCGAAGGCGTCGCGGGCATAGGCCACCGGCCCCTCGCCGTAGGCGCGATAGCAGTCCTGCTCCACATAGGCGCGGGTGAGCGCCGCACCGCCGAGCAGCACCGGCAGGCGCAGGCCGAGCCTGTGCATCTCCTCGAGGTTCTCGCGCATGATCACGGTCGACTTGACCAACAGCCCGCTCATGCCGATGGCATCCGCCCGATGCGCCCGCGCCGCCTCGAGGATCGCCGACAGCGGCTGTTTGATGCCCAGGTTGACCACCTTGTAGCCGTTGTTGGTGAGGATGATGTCGACCAGGTTCTTGCCGATGTCGTGCACGTCGCCCTTGACGGTGGCGAGCACGATCACCCCCTTCTCCTGCCCTTCCGCGCGCTCCATGAAGCGCTCGAGATAGGCCACCGCCGCCTTCATGGTCTCGGCACTCTGCAGGACGAAGGGCAGCTGCATCTTGCCGGCGCCGAACAGCTCGCCCACCACCTTCATGCCGGCGAGCAGATGCTCGTTGATGATGGTGAGGGGATCGAGGTGTGCGAGCGCCTCGTCGAGATCGGCCTCGAGCCCCTGGCGGTCGCCGTCGACGATGCGCTGCTTGAGCCGCTCGGTCACCGAGGCCGGCCGCGCCCGTTGTGCGGTCTCGGCCTTGCGGCCGGCGAAGCGGGCCATGAAGGCCTGGAGCGGATCGTAACCGGGCCGCCTTCGGTCGAAGATGAGATCCTCGGCAAGCCGCACCTCCTCCTCGGGGATGCGGTGCAGCGGCAGGATCTTGGAGGGATGGACGATGGCGCCGGTGAGGCCGCGCCTTTGGGCGTGGTCGAGGAACACCGAATTCAGCACGTGGCGGGCCGCCGGATTGAGGCCGAAGCTGACGTTGGAGACCCCGAGGATGATCTGCACCCGCGGAAAACGGGCGCGGATCGCCTCGACCGCCGCGAGGGTCTCGAGGGCGAGCCTGCGGTCCTCCTCGTTGCCGGTGCAGACGGTGAAGGTGAGCGGGTCGATGAGCAGGTCGTGCTCGGGCAGCCCGTGCTGGCGGCAGGCGAAGTCGACCAGGCGCTCGGCCACGGCGAGCTTGCGCGCGGCGGTCTTGGCCATGCCCTGCTCGTCGATGGTGAGCGCGATCACCGCGGCGCCGAACTTGCGGGCGAGCCGGAGCCGCAGCGCCGCCGCCTCCTCGCCGTCCTCGAAGTTGATGGAGTTGATCACCGGCTTGCCGCCGTAGAGCTCGAGCGCCGCCTCCAGCACCGGATACTCGGTGGAATCGAACACGAGCGGCGCATCCACCTGGCCGCGCAGCCGGGCTGTGATCTCCACCATGTCGGCCCGTTCGTCGCGGCCGACGTAGGCGGTGCACACGTCCAGGGCATGGGCGCCCTCCCGCACCTGCTCGCGGCCCATGGCCACGCAGCCGTCCCAGTCGCCGGCCGCCTGCAGTTCCCGGAAGCGCTTGGAGCCGTTGGCGTTGCAGCGCTCGCCGATGGCCAGATAGGCGTTCTCCTGGCGCAGCGGCACCGCCGAATAGAGCGAGGCGACGGCCGGCTCGAGCGCCGTCTCGCGCGGCTTGGGCCGCGGCCGCCAGCCGTCCTCGGCGAGCTCCCGCAGCATGGCGTCGAGCGCGCGGATGTGCGCCGGCGTGGTGCCGCAGCAGCCGCCGACGATGTTGACCCCGTCCTCGGCCACGAACCGCCGCAGCCAGGCTGAAAGCTCCTCGGGCGCAAGGGGATAGACGGTCCGTCCCTCGCGAAGCTCCGGCAGCCCGGCGTTGGGCAGCACCGACAGCCAGCCGGCGAAGCCGCGCGCGAGGGTGCGCAGATGCTCCGCCATCTCCCGCGGGCCGGTGGCGCAGTTGAGGCCCATCCCATCCACCCCAAGCGCCTCGACGATCACCAGCGCCGCCTGGATGTCGGTGCCGACCAAGAGGGTGCCGGTGGTCTCGACGGTCACCTGCACGAAAAGCGGCAGCCGCACCCCCGCCTCGCGCAGGGCGAGGCGCGCCCCGTTCACCGCCGCCTTGATCTGGAGCGGATCCTGGCAGGTCTCGACAAGGAGCGCATCGACGCCGCCCGCGATCAGCCCCAGCGCCTGCACCCGATAGGCCGCCTCGAGATCCCGATAGCCCACCTGCCCCAGGCTCGGCAGCTTGGTGCCCGGCCCCATGGCGCCGAAGACGAAGCGCGCCCGCCCGTCTCGCGCCAGAAGCTCCACCGCCTCGCGCGCGTGCCGGGCGGCGAGGCGGTTGATCTGGAAGGCCTCCTCGCCGAGCCCGAACTCGGCGAGCGTGAGGGGCGAGCCGCCGAAGCTGTTGGTCTCGAGCGCATCCGCCCCGGCCTCGAGATAGGCGAGGTGGATGTCCCGCACCACATCGGGGCGGGTGAGGTTGAGGACCTCGGAACAGTTCTCCTTGCCGTCGAAGTCCTCGAGGGAGAGGGCGCGGGCCTGGATCTGGGTGCCCATCGCCCCATCCAGCAGCAACACCCGCTCCCGCAACACCTCTTCGAGCCGCATGGCCACCTCAGTTGCTCGCATCCACGGGCGCCGCCACCGGCACCGGCCGCCCCAACAGGCGCAACAGGGCGAGCGTCAGATCGGCCCGGTTGAGGGCGTAGATGTGGAGCGCGCGGAATCCCTCGGCCACCAGCCGGCGGCACTGTTCGGCCGCCACCCAGGCGGCGATCATGGCATGCTCCGGCGCCTTGGGCGGCACGTCCCGGAACAGCTCCGCGAGCCAGGCGGGGATGCCGGCGCCGCAGGCGGCGCTGAAGCGGCGGATCTGGGGAAAGCTCCGGATCGGCATGATGCCGGGCACGAAGGGCACCCGCACGCCGATGCGCCAGAGCGCATCGCGATAGCGCAGGATGGCCTCGGTGTCGAAACAGTACTGGCCGAGCACTCGCACCGCCCCGGCGTCCACCTTGCGCTTGACGTTCTCGAGATCGAAGGCGGGCGAGGGCGCCTCGGGATGGGTCTCGGGATAGCCGGCCACCGAGATCTCGAAGTCCGCCACCCGCCTGAGGCCGGCGACCAGTTCCGCGGCATAGGCGTAGCCGTCCGGCCGCGGCCGGTAGCGGCCCTCGCCCTTGGGGGGATCGCCGCGCAGGGCGACCAGATGGCGGATGCCCGCCTGCCAATAGGCCTCGGCGAGCGCGTCCACCTCGGCGCGGCTGTGGCCTGCGCAGGTGAGATGGGCGGCCACCGGACGGCCGAAGCGCGCCTTGAGCGCCAGGGCGAGCGGGAAGGTGCCCTCGCGGGCGGTGCCGCCGGCGCCGCAGGTGATGGAGAAGAAGGCGGGCTCGGCGGCGGCGAGACGGGCCATCTCGGGCCAGAAGCGGGCCTCGGCCTCGGCGCTGCGGGGCGGGAACAGCTCGATGGAGACGGCGAGCTCGGGAAGGGCGCGCGCGCTCGACATCTCGGCCTCACGCAGGGCGGTGCGCGGATCCATGCATCCCTCCCCCTCCATGCGCAGGGGCGAGGCCGGATCGGGCGGCGGGCGTCCCCTCGGCGGCCTCACCGCGCTTGCGCCCGCAACAGAACAGCACCGCGAGCTCGGGCCCCGGCAGCCGTTCGCTGCGCTCCACCCCGAGGGCGAGCTCCTCGAGCCAGCCCCGCACCTCCTCGGCGGCGAAGCCGAGCCGGCGATGGCGGCGCTGGCGGCGCAGGGCTTCCCGCTCGTGACGATCCAGATCGACCACCACCAGCCGGCCGCCGGGACGCAGCACCCGGGCCGCCTCGGCGAGCGCCGCCTGGGGATCGTCGGCGAAATGCAGCACCTGATGGAAGACCACGGCGTCGAAGCGATCGGCGGCGAAGGGCAGACGATACATGTCCGCCTGCCGCACCTCGATGTGGGCGAATTCGGGGCGGTCGAGGCGGGCGCGGGCGATGCGCAACATGCCCGGGCTGATGTCGATGCCGACCGCCCGCCGCACGTGGGGGGCGAGCAGCTCGAGCACGCGACCGGTGCCGGTGCCCACATCCAAAAGCGTCTGCGCCCCCTCGCGGGCGAACAGGGCGCGAAGACGGTTTTCCACCGCCTGACCGTCCACGCCGAGATCGCGCTCGCTGTCCCAGGCGGCGGCGCGGCTCGAGAAATAACGCTCGGCCTCTTGGAGCCGCTGCGATCGCACCTGGGCGAGGCGGGCGCGGTCGCGGGCGATTTCGGGATCGTCCTCGGGCAACAGCCGCACCAGCTGGCGGACGATGCGCGCCGCCTCGGGGTCGCGGGTGCGGCGGTAGAACACCCAGGAGCCCTCGGGCAGGCGCTCGAGCAGTCCGGCCTCGGTGAGGGTCTTGAGGTGGCGGGAGATGCGGGGCTGGCTTTGGCCGAGCACCTGGACGAGCTCGGAGACGGTCCACTCGCCCTGGCTGCAGACGGCGAGCAGCCGCATGCGGCTGGGC
>JALSGW010000401.1 GCA_026982585.1 Alphaproteobacteria bacterium
GCTGGCCTCTGGGGGCCCCTCGCGCGCTGGCGGCTGTGATCCCACCATCCGCGCGCGCCCGTGCTCTCGACCATCGCTTCCGCGCCGGATGGGTGCCCATGGGCGAACGACATCCCCCCGCATGCCGCCCTATCGCCAGGGCGTGTTCGCGCGCGCGGCTTGTCCCGGCACTGCCCGTGCTCCGGCATCGCGCCCGCCTGCGGTTGTTCGGAACCCCGCGCCCGAGCCGCCCGGCGCGCTGTTCCGCGAGCGGGGCTGCGCACCGCCTGAAGCGGCGTGTCGGCAGCGCGGCACCCGCCGCGCAAAAAAACGGGCGATCGCCCGATCGCCCGAAGAATCCTATCTGGATCAGGGAGGCTTGATGCAACCGTCTCCGTCGGAGACGCGCTAAGAGATGGATTTTCGATACGGTTTTGGAACGCGTCCGCCTGCGACCTCCTGCCGCAGCGGCGCCCTCATGCGAGGAGGATTCCATGCCCGATCCCACCCGACGGCCCAGCTGGTCCGCGCTCCTCAAGGACGCCCGGCGCCTTCGCCGCAGCTCGCTGCGGGCGCTGTTCGCCGCCGATCCCGACCGTTTCGCGCGCTTTGCGCTGCGCTTCGAGGACCTGCTGCTCGATCTCTCCAAACAGCGGCTCGACCTCCAGGCCCGCGCCCATCTGATCGCCCTGCTCGAGGAAGCGGGCTTCGCCGAACGCCGCCAGGCGCTGTTCAGCGGCGGCATCGTCAACCGCACCGAGGCCCGTCCGGCCCTCCACACCCTCCTGCGCGCTCCCGAGGGCAGCCGGCTGCCGCTCGACGGGCGCGATGCGGCGGCCGAGGTGATGGCGGTGCGGCGGCGCCTCGAGCGCTTCGCCGAGGCGGTGCGCGAGGGGAGGCTGCGGGGCGCCCGGGGCGAGCCGTTCGATGCGGTGCTCCACATCGGCATCGGCGGCTCGGAGCTCGGCCCGCGGCTCGTCTGCGAGGCCCTCGCCCCCTTCGCCGACGGCAGGCTGCGGGTGCGTTTCGTCGCCAACATCGACCCGCGCGCCCTCGGCGAGGCGATCGCCGACCTCCATCCCGCCCGCACCCTCGTGCTGGTGGCCTCCAAGACCTTCACCACCCGCGAGACCCTGGCCAACGCCCGTCACGCGCGCGCCTGGCTGGAGGCGGAGCTCGCATCCGCCGCCTCGGACCATCTCGTCGCCCTCACCGCCCGCCCCGAGCGCGCCCGGGCCTTCGGCATCGCGCCCGAGCGCATCTTCCCCTTCTGGGACTGGGTGGGGGGGCGGTTCAGCCTGTGGTCGTCGGTGGGCCTTGCGATCCCCCTCTACCTCGGCACCGCCCACTTCCGCGCCCTGCTCGCCGGGGCGCACGCCATGGACGAGCACTTCCGCACCGCCCCCCTCCAGGCCAACCTGCCGGTGCAGGCGGCGCTCGCCGATGTGTGGAACAGCACCTTCCTGCGCCTGCCGGCGCGGGCGGTGGTGCCCTATGATCACGGGCTGCGCAGCCTGCCCGCCTACCTCCAGCAGCTCGAGATGGAGAGCAACGGCAAGGGGGTGAGCGAGGAGGGCGATCCGGTCGCCTGGCCGACCGGACCGGTGGTGTGGGGCGGCACCGGCACCGACGCCCAGCACGCCTTCTTCCAACACCTCCACCAGGGCACGGCGGTGGTGCCGGTGGACATCCTGGCCGCCGCCCGGCCGGTTGCGGGCGACGCCGAGCGCCACCGCGAACTGCTCGCCAACGCCCTCGCCCAGGCGCGGGCGCTCGCCTTCGGCCGCACCCTGGAGGAGACCCGCGCCCAGCTCGCCCGCGAGGGGCTCGACCCCGAGCTCCTCGCGCGGCTCCTGCCCCATCGCACCTTTCCCGGCGACCGGCCGACCAGCTTCTTCCTCTACCACAAGCTCACCCCCTACCGGCTGGGCGGGCTGCTCGCCCTGTTCGAACACCGGGTGTTCACCCAGGGCGTGATCTGGAACATCGACAGTTTCGACCAGTGGGGGGTGGAACTGGGCAAGGAGCTGGCCGCCCAGCTGCTGCCGGCCTTGTGCGGCGATGCCGCGGCAGGGGAGGGCTGGGATGCCTCCACCCGCGGCCTGGTGGCGGCGGCTCGGACCATGATATGACTAACTTCCTTGTCCGCCCGACAAAATAGGTGTATGTTCCGTTCCCGATCGGTTTGGATGGGATCGGTGACCATGCGCAAGGGTGTGGGCTTTTTGTTGTTGTTGCTCGGCGGCTGCGCCCAGCTGCAGCAGTTCGGCTCCGCCGCCATCGAGGGCCGCAGGCAGATGAACGACGCCAAGGCGCGGGCGATCCTGGCCGCCACCTGCGACATCAGCCTCGGCGCCTATTTCCGCGAACTCTCGGAGTTCGAACGCCGCTATGCGGCGCTCGTGTGCGGCGGCATGTTCCCGCGCGATCCGCTGCTCGGCAACGACGGCACACGGCCCTGAGCGGCAAGGGGAGGGGCCTCCGGACGGGGGAGGAGAATCGTCGGCGGCAACGACAAGGGAGGAGGGAGGAAGGGAGGCTTTTGACCGGAGACCGCAACGGCCTCCTACGTCCGGATCGACCCCTCGCACCACCTTATGACAATAAGGCGAAAGAGAGTCAAGGTCTATTCAATCGAAAGTTGATCAAACCCGCGCCATCGGCCGCCGCCCGCTCCCGGAACCAGGCCACATAGCGCGCCTCCGCCATCGGCCGCGCCCACAGATAGCCCTGCCCGAGCGCACAGCCCTCCGCGCACAGAAACGCCCGCTGCCACTCGCTCTCCACCCCCTCCGCCACCACCTCCATGCCCAGCTGGCGGCCGAGCCCCAGGATCGCCCGCACCACGCTTTGGTGCTGACGGCTCGCGGCCGCCCCGCGGATGAAGCTGCGGTCGATCTTGAGACGGTCGAAGGGCAGTTCCGCCAGATAGGCGAGGCTGGCATAGCCGGTGCCGAAATCGTCGAGAGCGATCGCCACCCCGAGCCGGTGCAGCCGCCCCAGCACCGCCCGCGCCTCCTCGAAGCGCTCCACCACCGCATGTTCGGTGATCTCCACCTCAAGGCAGCCGGGCAGCGGCTCCGATCCCCGCAGCCGTTCCTCCAGCCAGTCGCAGAAGGCACGTCCGCGCAGCTGGGTCGCCGACAGATTGACCGCAAGCCGCCCGGGCGCCGCCCCCGCCCGCGCCAGCCGCCGCCACAGCCCGAGCGCGCGTTCCACCACATAGCGGTCGAGGGCCAAGGCGAGCCCGCTCTCCTCCGCCAGCGGCACGAACACCGCCGGCGGAACCGGCCGCTCCCGCCGGCGGTGGTACCAGCGCAGGAGCACCTCCGCCCCCACCAACGCCCCGTCCGCAAGCCGCAGCTGGGGCTGCAGCACCAGCTCCAGCTCCCCATCCCCAAGCGCCCGCTCCAGATCCCGCCGCAGCTCGCGGCGCTCTCTGAGCTCCGCCGCCACCCCCGGCGCGTACACCCCCACCCGCTCGCGCCGCTCCCGCTTGATCCGCTGCAGGGCGAGATCGGCGCAGCGCAACAGCGGATCCGGCCGCGCCGCATGGTCGGGAAAGCCGGCAAGGCCGATGCGGGCGGCAAGCTCGAAGCGCCGTCCCTCCACCTCGAGCGGCGCGCGCACCCGCTCGAGCAGCCGCTCCGCCATGCGCCGGCCGTCCTCCTCCCCCTGCGCCGGCAGCAGCAGCACGAACTCGTCGCCGCCGAGGCGGGCCACCATGCCCTCCGCCGGCACCGCCCGCCGCAGCCGCTCGGCGAACCCGCACAGCAGCCGGTCGCCGCCCTCGTGGCCGAGCAGCTGGTTGACCTCCCGAAAGCCGTCCAGGTCCAGCACCGCCAGGTAGAAGGGGCGCGCCCCCGCCCGGCAGCGCCGCTCCAGCTGCTCGAACAACAGGCGGCGGTTGGCGAGCCCGGTGAGCGGATCGTGGTGGGCCAGGTGGGACAGCTCCAAGAGCGCCCGCTTCTGGGCGCTGACGTCCAGCACCGTGAGCACGAAGGCCTCGTCCTCCAGAGCCGGCGCCGCCGCCGCCACCAGCAGATGGCGCATCCGCCCCGCCCGCTCCCAGCCGAGCTCCAGCTGGCGCGCCGTCCCCGCCCGCACCGCGGCGAGAAAGGACCGCAGCCGCGCGGCGGCATCGGTCCCGAGCCAGCGCCCGAGCGCCTCCCATCCCTCCTCCTCGGGCAGCGCGCCGAGCAGCCCCTCGAGGGCCGGATTGGCGAAGCGGGTGCGGCCTTCGTCGTCGAGCAGCCAGATGCCCACCGGGGCGGTCTCGGCCAGGGCGCGAAAGCGCCGTTCGCTCGCGGCAAGCGCGTGCTTGTGGTGCTCGAGCTCGGTCACGTCGGCGAGCAGGGTGACCCGGCCGCCGTCGCTGGTGGCATGATCGCGCCGGCGCAGCACACGCCCCTGCCGGTCCCGCTGCAGCGCCGGTCCCAGGCCCTCCGGCGCCGCGGCGGCGAGCTCCCGGTAGCGCCGGTTGGCGAGCTGCAGCCGGCCGCGGGAATCGAACAGGGCGAAACCGTCGGAGAGACAGGCGATGGCGTCCTCGAGCCGGCGTTCGGCGCGCAGCGCCGCTTCCGCCCGCCGCCGCGCCAGCACGAGCAGCGCCGAGACCGTCAGCACCAGCCCGAGCAGATAGAGGAACAGCAGGTAAAAGCGCTGATGGGCGAGGCCCAGGAGGACCAGATGCTCCTGCATGCGGGCGATGTGCTCGCGCCGCAGCGCCTGTTCCCGTTTGGCGAGCCGCAACAGCAGCTGGCGCAGCGCGCGCGCGATCCCGGGATCGAGGCGCGGGCCTGTGAGGTTCGCCACCTCCTCGAGCAGTGCCGCGAGCCGTTGGAGATCGCGCGCAAGCCGCTGGTCGTCCGGGCCGAGCTCCGCCAGCACCTCGGCGAGCCGGGCCTGGGCGCTGCGCGCGCTCGCGCGCAGGAAGGCGCCATCGAAGGGGGAGAGGGTGCGCTCCCCGCTCTCCTCGAGGGCTTCCGCCACCGCCCATCCCGAGCCGATCAGCCGCTCGATGCGGGCCAGCTGTTGGAGCGGCTCCTGAGCGCTGTAGTGGTCGAAGCGCAAGAGCCCGCGCAACACGTCGAGGCCGAGCGCGAGCGCGAGCGCCAACAACAGCAGCGCCGCCACGAGCTCGCTGCGCGGCCCGAGGAGCCGCATCCGCCCGCGCCCGCCTCCGGCCCTGTTCCCGCCGCCGCCGGCGACCACCTGCTCCACCATCACCTCCAGCGAGCCCGAGGCGCCGCGTGCTGCGCGCGATCACGGCGGCGCCCGGCGCAGGGGTTCCGGGCGGCGCGCCGAGGGCGGTGGTGCGCGGTCCGGCATCGAAAGCGGGAGGGTTCCGCCGCCCGTCTGCAGGAACGGTGCGCCTCCTCGGCCGCCGCCGGGCGGCATGGTGGCCGCGAAGGGTGAAGAAAGCGTCAACGCGCCCCCTCGCCCAGAAGCTCCCGGATCGAGGGCAGGCCGCGGTCGGCGAACACCCGGTCCAGCCCTTCGAGCAGCAGGCTGTGCATCTTGACCCGCTCCTCGAAGGCGAGCCGGCGCAGCTGTTCGTAGACCGGGATGGGCAGATAGACGGTCTGCTGGCGCACGTGCGGGCGGCGCTTGGCGGGCGGGGCGGGGGGAGCGACGGGCGCCGGTTCCGGCTCCGGCCGCAGCAGGGCGTCAAGCGAGGTGCGTTTGCGCGTCATGGGCGATCCTCTCGAGCCTGCGGGCGATCCACTGCCACAGCTGGCGGATCTCCGCCGCCGCCTTGCCGTCGGGTTCGTATTCCACCACGCCGAGCCCGAGCCCCTGGGCGTCCTGGAAGGCGTGGCGGGCCACCACCGTCACCGGCACAACCGGACCGAGCACGGCGAGTCCCTGTTGGGCCTCGCGGATGCGGAAGCCGCGCGGGGGGGTCTGGACGAGGACGAAGGCGAAGGGTTTGTTGAGCCTGCGGATGGTGGCCACGGTGGCGGGCTGGGCCTTCATGTCCGGCGGGGTGGGCCGGCACGGCACGAGGCAGAAATCGGCCGCCCGGATCGCCGCCGCCACCGCCGGCTCGTCGCGGCCCGGGGTGTCCACGAACACCACATCGAATCCCTGCCGGGCTGCCAGCTCCACCGCCCGGCCGAGCTCGGCGGCGGCCAGGCGCACCAGCCGCGGCTCCTCCCGGTCGCGGTCCTGGTACCAGGATTCGGCGCTCGCCTGCGGGTCGAGGTCGAGGATCAGGCTGCGCCGTCCGGCCTCCAAGGCGGCCACGGCCAGGTTGAGGGCGAGGGTGGTCTTGCCGCTGCCGCCCTTTTGGGTGACGAAGGTGAGCACCGCCATGGGCCTGCGTCCGTGCTGCGGGCACCGGTCGGGGTGTTCGGTGCGCTGCCGAATCCGTACCCCTTTTGCGCGTACACCGCAATCCTTTTTTGCGCTGATCCTCTTGTACGCGTATGATTGGTCCGCTTGTCTCGCGCGCGCCCGCCGCTAAACAGGAGGCCGCCATGCCCAGCCTGCTCCTCACCGGCGCCAACCGCGGCCTCGGCCTCGCCCTCGCGCGCCGCTACGCCGGCCGCGGCTGGCGAGTCCACGCCTGCTGCCGCGATCCCGACCGGGCCCATGCGCTGCGCGCCCTCGCCGGTGCGGTGCGCCTGCACCGACTCGAATTGCGCGACCCCTCCCACCACGCCGCCCTCCTGGATGCCCTCGGCGAGGAGCCGCTCGATGTGGTGATCGCCAACGCCGCCGTGCCCGGTCCGCCCGACTCCCCCACCGACCTCGACGTCGGCGCCTGGCTCGAGACCTTCCACGTCAACGTCATCGCCCCCGCCCGCCTCGCTCTCGCCCTGCGCCCGCACCTCGCCCGAAGCCGCCTGCGCCGGCTGGTCGCCATCACCAGCCTGCTCGGCTCCATCGCCGACAACCGCACCGACGGCCTGCTCGCCTACCGCAGCTCCAAGGCCGCGCTGCACATGGTCTGGCGCAGCCTGGCCGTGGCCTTCGCCGCCGACGGCATCATCTGCACCCTCATCCACCCGGGCTGGGTGCGCACCCGCATGGGCGGGCCCGCCGCCCCCCTGAGCCCCGAGGACAGCGCCGCCCACATCCAGGATCTGATCGACCGCCTCGGCCCCGAACACAACGGCGCCTTCCTCTCCTGGCGCGGCGAGCCCTGCCCCTGGTAGCATCTTGACGGCGCCGCCCGCCGCCCAAGCTCCTCCCCGCACACCGCCAAGGGAGCCTCGCCGTGCCGCATGCCGCACCCCAGCGTCTCGCCGCCCTGCTCGGCGATCCGGTCCATCACAGCCTCTCGCCGCGCATCCACAACCACTGGTTCGCCCGCTACCGCATCCCCGGGATCTATCTCGCCCTGCGGGTGGCGGAGCGGGATCTCGCAGCCGCCCTCGCGCTCCTGCCGCGGCTCGGCTTCCTCGGTTTCAACGTCACCATGCCGCACAAACAGCGGGCGCTCGAGCTGGTGGACCGCTTGGACGCCGTCGCGCGGCGGGTGGGGGCGGTGAACACCGTGCTGGTGATGGAGGACGGCGCGCTTTTGGGCCGCAACACCGACGGCGAGGGGTTTCTCGCCAGCCTGAAGACCGCCCGGCCGGCCTGGCGGGCCGATGCGGCGCCCGTGGTGCTGCTCGGCGCAGGCGGCGCGGCGCGGGCCATCGCCTGCGCGCTGCTGGACGCCGGGGTGCCGGAGCTGCGTCTTGTCAACCGCAGCAGGGCGCGCGCCGAGGCCCTGGCCGCCGATCTCGCCGATTCGCGTATCCGCATCACATCCTGGCGCGAGCGCTCGAAAGCGCTGTCCGGAGCGGGACTTCTGGTCAACGCCACCAGCCTCGGCATGCACGGCTGTGCGGAGCTGGAGCTGGATCTGGATGCGCTTCCGCGCGCGGCGGTGGTGGCGGACATCGTCTATGCGCCGAGGTGCACGGCGCTGTTGCGGCGCGCTCAGGCGCGCGGCCATCCGGTGGTGGAGGGCCTCGGCATGCTGCTGTACCAGGCGGTGCCCGGCTTCGCCCACTGGGGTGGGGTGGTGCCGGAAGTGGATGAGCGACTTTGGTCCTTGGTGGCGGGCGGCGGTGACAGCGGGGGGAATCGGGGCTGAGGAACAGTTATCCACAGCTTCTTGCTGGGAGGCGCCGTTAGAACGTTATAAAGATTCTTCGTTAGAATCGTTAGAGTCCGAAATCGGCCTTTCGGCTCAATGACTTGTCCGCGAAATGGTGAATGATGTACCGAATCTTTGTGAATGATGTACCGAATCGGAATGTGAATGATGTACCGAAGGTTCGTGAATGATGTACCGAATCGGCGGCGGCGGCCTGTGGATGGTGAACGATGTACCGAATCGGGGATGGGCGCCGGGCGCTTGGGA
>JALSGW010000402.1 GCA_026982585.1 Alphaproteobacteria bacterium
AAGGGAGGCGCTCCCGCGGGTTGGACTTGCACCACCTTGAGCACGTGCCAGCCGAAGGGGGTGGCAACCGGCCCTCCGACCTCGCCCTCGCCGAGTGCGAACACCAGTTCGGCGAGCTCCTCGGGAAGTCCGCTTTCCTCCACCGGATCCAGGGTCACGAGCCGCACGCCCGGCAGGGTCGCGGCCACTTCCTCAGGCGACTGTCCGGCCTGGATGCGTTCGAAAGCGGTGCGCGCGACGGCTTCGTCCTCCGCCAGCAACTGCTGCACCACCCGCCGCTCCGGTCGTTCCAGGGCGGCGCGCCTTTGCTCGTAGAGCGCCCGCACCTCCTCCTCCGGCACCGCGATCTCGGCGAGCAGATCCTCCGGCCGGATCCGCACCAGGGTCAGCCCGCGGTATTCGGGACGGCGGAAGCGGTCCTTGTTCTCCTCATAGAAGGCGCGCAGCATCTCCTCTGTGGGCTGCGGCACCTCCATGGCGGCCGCCTCGACCAAAAGCGCCTCGCCGTCGCGGCGCTCCTCGCGAAAGCGCCACAGCCTGGCGGCGAGTTCCTGCGAGCCGGTCACCGCGGCGCCCAGCGCCTGGATCACCCGGGCCCGCACGATCTCGCGCTTGACCGATTCGACGAACGCGCTCTCGCTCATGCCCTGGCTGCGCAGCACCAGCCGCAGGCGCTCCGGGTCATAACGGCCGTTGCTCTGGAAGAGCGGTTCGCTCTGGATGTGGGCGCGCAGCTCCTCCTCCGACACGCCGAGCTCGAGATCCCGCGCCCAGGCCTCGAGCCGGCGCAGCGCCACGAGGCGCCGCAGGCTTTCGTTGAGCACCGCGGCAGCCAGCGGATGGGTGCGGTCGATGGTGGGATCGATGCGCCGGAGCTCGAGCAGGTTTTCCTCGAATTCGCGGGCGAGATCGGCAGCCGTGACCTCGAGCCCGTCCACCTCGGCCACCACCCCGGTGCCGCGCGGGCCGATGAAGATATCGCTGATCCCCCACACGGCGAAGCTCAGGATGAGCAGGCCCAAAAAGCCCTTCACCAGCCAGGAGGAGACGCCTTGGCGCAGGGTGTCGATCATCCGCCGTTTCCCTCATCTCGGCGTCGCATGCGGCGCACCGCTTGGGACCATAATGAGCGCCTCCGATGGCGGCAAGGGCGGGGCGGGAT
>JALSGW010000403.1 GCA_026982585.1 Alphaproteobacteria bacterium
GAAAGAAGGGAGGGCGCCGCCACCACCGATCCGCGCTTACGTCGTGGGATCGCCGGAGGCGCCGCGTTCGCGGGCGCGCAGCTCGCTGCGGCGCACCTTGCCGGTGGCGGTGAGCGGCAATTCCCGTACGAAGGCGATCCGGCGCGGATAGAGGTGGGCGGCGAGGCGGGTGCGCACGAAGTTCCGGATGTCCTCGGCCAGCGCCTCGTCGGCCCTGACACCCGGCTTGGGCACGATGAACGCCTTCACCACCTCGCCCCGCAGCTCGTCGGGCACCCCCACCACCGCACACAGGCCCACCGCCGGGTGGCGGGCCAGACAGGCCTCCACCTCGCTCGGGCCGATGCGATAGCCGGCGCTGGTGATGACGTCGTCCTCGCGCCCGAGGAAGGTGAAATAGCCTTCGCCATCGCGTCGCCCGAGATCGCCGGTGCACATCCAGGGGCCGCGGAACTTGGCCCGGCTCGCCTCCTCCTGGCGCCAGTAGCCGAGGAACATCACCGGATCCGGCTTGCGCACGGCGATCACCCCGACCTCGCCGTCGGCCACCGGCACACCCTCCTCGTCCACCACCGCCACCTCATGGCCCGGCACCGCCACCCCCATGGAGCCCTCCTTCACCGGCAGCAGACCGGCCATGTTGGCCACCAGCAGGTTGGCCTCGGTCTGGCCGTAGAATTCGTTGATGGTGAGGCCGAAGCGCGCGCGGCCCCACTCCAGCACGTCGCCGCCGAGCGGCTCGCCGCCGCTCGCCAGGGTGCGCAGGCGCACCCCCATGCGGAGGGGATCCACATCCGCCTGCCGCATCATGCGGATCGCCGTGGGCGGCAGGAACAGATTGCGGACCTCCTCCTCGGCCATGAGCCGCACCACCGTCTCGGGATCGAACCGGCCCGGCGGCGCCACCACCACCGGCACGCCGAAATACAAGCTCGGCAGCAGCACGTCGAACAGGCCCCCGATCCACGCCCAGTCGGCGGGGGTGAAGAACCGGTCGCCCTGCTGCGGAAAGAACTCGTGCGGCATCTGCACCCCGGGCAGATGACCGAGCAGTACCCGGTGGGCGTGGAGCGCGCCTTTGGGCGGTCCCGTGGTGCCGGAGGTGTAGAGCAGCACCGCCGGATCCTCGGCGCCGGTCGCCACATCCGGATCCCGGTCCTGCGCCCGGGCCAGAAGCGGCCATAAGGATTCCGCCCCTTCCGCGTCCTCCACCGACAGCAGCGTCTCGAGCTCGCCGAGCTCGCCGCGAAGCGGTTGCAGCCGTTCCGCGCCGAGAGCGTCGGTGACCACCAGCCGGGCCCCGCTGTCGCGCAGCCGAAAGGAAAGCGCCTCGGGTCCGAAACGGGTGAACAGCGGCACGGTGATGGCGCCGAGCCGCCAGGCGGCGAGATGGGCGAGCGCGGTCTCCGGCCGCTGCGGGAGCAGCACCGCCACCCGATCGCCCCGCCCCACCCCCTTGGCGGCGAACAGCTGGGCCAGCCGGCGCGAGCTCTCCGCCAGCCGATCATAGCTCCAAACCTGCCTGCGCCCTCGGGAATCGCGCGCGATCAGCGCCGGACGGCCGCGGCCGTCCGCCCAGCGGTCGACGCAGGCGCGGGCGATGTTGAACCGATGCGGGATCCGCCAGGCGAAACGGCGGTAGAGCTCGTCGCGGCTCGACGCCCAGGGAAGCTCGCTCATCGCCCCGCACCCCGTGGCCCGGAGGGATGTTAGCGCGGCGCCCGGGGACAGGCCAGGAGGCGACCGCCCCTCCCGCGAAGGGGTCCTCAATCCGCCGTCCGGGGCCGCTCCAGGACCACCCCGTCCTGGATCAGGGCTTCGATCTCCTCCTCGCCGTAGCCGACTTCGCGGAGGATCTCCCGGCTGTGCTCGCCGAAGCGGGGCGGCTTGCGCACCGCCCTCCCCGGGGTGCGTCGGAGTTTGATGGGCACGCCGGTGCCGCGATAACCGTCCAGTTCCACCACCATCTCCCGCGCACGGGTGTGGGGATGGGTGAGCACCCGGGCGAGATCGTACACCGGACCTGCGGGAATCCCGAGGGCGAGCAGTTGCGTGCACAAGGCCTCCCCGTCGCGGTCGGCGAGCAGCTCCGCGAGTTCCCGCCGCAGCAGCTCGCGGTGGCGATTGCGGTCGGCCATGGTGCGAAAGCGTTCGTCCCGGGCGAGCTCCGGTCGCCCGAGATGCTCGCACAGGCGGCGCCATTGACGGTCGTTGCCGCAGGCGAGGAAGATCTCCCCGGTGCGGGTCCGGAACTTGTCGTAGGGATAGAGGTTGGGGTGGGCGTTGCCGATCAGGCGCGGGTTCTGTCCGGTGAGGAACCAGTTGGCGGCGTGCGGATGCAAGAGCGCCACCGCCACGTCGAACAGGGTGATGTCGACGAACTGGCCGCGTCCGGAGCGCTCGCGCTCGAGGAGCGCCATCAGGATGCCGAGGGCGGCGGCGAGGCCGGTCGCGAGGTCGACGATCGGGATGCCGAGCCGCATGGGACCCGTGCCCTCGTCGCCGTTCACGCTCATGAGCCCGGCCATCGCCTGCAGCACCGCGTCGTAGCCGGGAAGCCCGCCCCAGGGGCCGTGCTCGCCGAAGCCGGTGATGCGGCAGTGGACGAGACGCGGAAACCGCTCCTTCAAGCTCTGCTCGTAGCCGAGCCCCCAGCGCTCCAGGGTGCCGACCTTGAAGTTCTCGATCAGCACATCGGCGCCCTCGAGCAGCCGCAACAACACCTCGCGCCCGCGGGGCTGGCCGAGGTCGAGGGCGAGCGCGCGCTTGTTGCGGTTGATGCCGTGATAATAGGAGCTCGCCCCTTCCCGAAACGGGGGTCCCCAGAGCCGGGTCTCGTCCCCCTGAGGCGGCTCCACCTTGACGATCTCGGCGCCGTGATCGCCCAGCCACTGGGTGCAGTAGGGCCCGCCCAAAACCCGGGTCAGATCGACCACACGGATTCCGGCCAAGGCCCCGGTCTGCATGCCCACCTCCCTCAGCGGCCGCGGAAGACCGGCGTGCGCTTCTCCAGGAAGGCCCGCATGCCTTCCTTCTGGTCCTCGCTCGCGAACAACAGCCACAGGCTGCGCTGCTCGAGGGCGAGCGCGGCGGGCAGCGCCGCATCCGGCCCGTGCCGCAGAAGCTCCTTGATCTGCTCCACCGCAAGCGGCGGCAGCGCCGCCAGACGCTCCGCCACCCGCAGCGCCTCCGCCACCACCTCCTCGTCCGCCACCACCTTGCTCACAAAGCCCATCGCCTCCGCCGCCCGGGCCTCCACCGGCTCGCCCAGCATGGCGATCCAGGCCGCCCGGTAGCGTCCCACCGCCCGCACCAGCCGCTGGGTGCCGCCCGCACCCGGCACGATCCCCACCTTCACCTCCGGCTGGGCGAAGCGCGCGCCCTCGCCGGCGATGATGAGATCGGCGTGGAGCGCGAGCTCCATCCCGCCGCCGTAGGCGTAGCCGCGCACCGCCGCCACCACCGGCTTGGGGCAGTCGGCGATCGCCTGCCACAGCTTGTGGGTTCCGCGGCGCATGGCCTCGATGGGCCCCAGTTCGGCCATCTCCTGGAGGTCGGCGCCGGCCGCAAAGGCCCGCTCATCACCGGTGATCACGATCGCCCGCACCTCCTCCGCCGCGCCCAGCTCCCGGAACAGGCGCGCGAGCTCCCGCCGCACCGCCATGTTGAGGGCGTTGCGCACCTCGGGCCGGTTGAGGCGCAACAGCGCCACCCCCTCCTTCGGATGTTCCACCAGCACCACCGCCATCGTCACCTCCAGGACCGACGGGCCTCCCGCCTAGCCCGCGCCGCCGTTGCCCGCAAGGGGCCTACAACATGCTCGGCAACACCCGGTCCGGGGGTCGGTGGCCGTCGACGAAGGTCTTGATGTTGATGATCACCTTCTCCCCCATCTCGATGCGCCCCTCGATGGTGGCGGAGCCCATGTGGGGCAGCAGCACCACGTTGGGCAGCTCGCGCAGTCTCGGATTGATCGCCGGCTCGTGCTCGAAGACGTCGAGGCCGGCGCCGGCGATCTCGCGGTTGCGCAACATGCGGGTGAGGGCCGCCTCGTCGATCACCTCGCCGCGCGAGGTGTTGACGATGATGGCATGCGGCCGCAGCAGCTTGAGCCTGCGGGCCGACAACAGATGGTAGGTGGCGGGCGTGTGGGGGCAGTTGACCGAAAGGATGTCGATGCGCGCGAGCATCTGGTCGAGGCTCTCCCAATAGGTGGCCTCGAGCTCCTCCTCCAGGCTTTCGTGCACGCGCCTGCGGTTGTGGTAGTGGATGGAAAGGCCGAAGGCGCGGGCGCGCCGGGCCACCGCCACGCCGATGCGGCCCATGCCGAGGATGCCGAGCCGTTTGCCCCACAGCCGATGGCCGAGCATGGAGGTGGGGCTCCAGCCCTGCCACGCCCCGGAGCGCACCAGCCGCTCGCCCTCCACGAGCCGCCTGGAGACGGCGAGGATGAGCGCCATGGTCATGTCGGCGGTGTCTTCGGTGAGCACGCCCGGGGTGTTGGTGACGGTGATGCCGCGCTTGTAGGCGGCATCGACGTCGATATTGTCCACCCCGGTTCCGTAGTTGGCGATCAGCTTGAGCCTCGGTCCGGCGTGGGCGAGCAGGGCGGCGTCGATGCGGTCGGTGACGGTGGGCACCAGCACGTCCGCGGTCATCAACGCCTCGCGCAGCTGGTCCCGGCTCATGGGCGCGTCGCTGTCGTTGAGGCGCGTGTCGAACAGTTCCATCATGCGCGCCTCCACCACTTCGGGAAGCTTGCGCGTGACGACGACAACCGGCCGCTTGCGCGCCATCCGGGCTCTCCCGCAGTGCCCTTGCCTTTCCGCTTGAGCGGCCTTAGCAAAAAGGGGAGGGATCCTCAAATCCCGCCAACCCCCGCGCGGCACGCGGCTTCCGCCGCCGGGGTCCCGGGCCCCGAGGACGCCGGTCATGTCTCGAAGCTCGCGCCGCCCCCACCGTTTCCTTTCGGCCGCACGCGCCCTTGTCGCGGCGGCTGTCCTCGCTCTCGCCCCGGCACCCAGGGTCCACGCCGACCAACATGGGCGCACCGTCGGTCCGAGCGGCCTGCCGCTGCCGCGCTTCGTCTCCCTGGCCTCGGAACGGGTCAACATGCGCACCGGACCCGGCAAGGAATTCCCGGTGCGATGGGTGTACGTGCGGGCCGGCCTGCCGGTGAAAATCGTCGCCGAGGCGGATGTGTGGCGCAAGATCATCGATCCCGACGGGGAGACGGGATGGGTGCACAGCGCCCTGCTCTCGGGCCGGCGCACGGTCGTGGTGCGGGGAGAGATTCTGGCATTAAAACGCCGGCCCGACCCGGAGGCGCTGACGTTGGCCCGGGTCGAGCCGGGCGTGATCGCCGAACTACAGACCTGCCGCGCGGCGTGGTGCCTCGTGGAGGTGGCCGATCTCAGGGGCTGGCTGCCGCGTGCCCGCCTGTGGGGGGTGGATCCCGCTCGCTAATCCGCCGCGGCCGGTTTCCGCTCACCGTCTACGGGCGGCAGCAGCGCCAGCACCCAGCAGGGCGGACACGTCCAGAACAACCACGGCGCCGCCGCCAGCGACGCCACCATCCACGCCCGCGGCGGCGCGCACGGGATCATGCCGCGCGCACCTCCTCGGCCTGGCCCTCGAGCACCGGCCGGCCGGCCTCGGCCGCCGACTTGATCTCGATGCGCCGCGGCCGCAGCGCCTCGGGCACCTCGCGCTCGAGTTCGATCACGAGCAGCCCGTCCTTGAGCTGGGCCTCGCGCACCTTCACATAATCGGCGAGCTGGAAGCGGCGTTCGAACGCCCGCGCGGCGATCCCGCGGTGGAGATACTCCACATCCCCCTCCTCCTTGCGCTTGCCGCGCACGGTGAGGAGGTTGGGCTCGCTGATGATCTCCAGATCCTCGGGACGAAAGCCCGCCACCGCCATCACGATGCGGTAGCGCTCCTCGCCCAGCTTCTCGATGTTGTACGGCGGATAGCCCCCGTTCTCGGGCAGCTCAAGCGCCGTCTCGAGCAGCTTCCACAGGTGATCAAAGCCCACCGTGGACCGCATCAAAGGCGAGAGATCGAGCGTCGTCATGGCTACCCTCCTTCGAGCGATATCCATGTCCACGCATCCGCGGCCCCTGTCGGCGACCGCAATGTTCATCTAAGCATTGATGCCAGCGGTTCAAGACCCCGCCCCCCACCTCCACTTGCGTCCTAGATGCCGAAGTAGAGCTGGTACTCGACCGGATGCGGGGTGCGGGCGACCTGTTCCAGCTCCCGTCTCTTGATGTCCACGTAGGCGGCGATCAGGTCCTGGGAAAACACCTCGCCCCGCAACAGGAACCCGCCGTCCGCCTCCAGGGCCGCGAGCGCCTCGTCCAACCGCGCGCAGGCCCGCGGCAGCTCGTCCACCTCCTCGGCCCGGAGGTCGTACAGATTGCGGTCCATGGCGTCGCCCGGCTCGAGCCGCCGTTCGATGCCGTCGAGCCCCGCCATCAAAAGGGCGGCGAAGGCCAGATAGGGGTTGCTCGCCGGATCCCCGAAGCGGATCTCGATGCGCTTGGACTGCGGGGTGGCGGCGAAGGGAATGCGGATCGCCGCCGAACGGTTGAAGGCGGCATAGGCCAGCAGCACCGGCTCCTCCGCCCCGGCCCGAAGGCGCCGGTAGCTGTTGGTGGTGGGGTTGGTGAAGGCGTTGAGGGCGCGGGCATGGGCCAGCACCCCGGCGATGAAGGCGAGACAAAGCGGGCTCAGATCGGCATAGGCCTGGCCCGCGAACAACGGCTTCTGATCCTTGTGGAGGGAGATGTTGATGGCCAGGCCGGATCCGGGCTCGTCGGCCAGCGGCTTGGGCATGAAGGTGGCGCTCTTGCCGTAGGACGCCGCCACCTGCTGGAGCACGTATTTGAGCAGCTGGACGCTGTCCGCCGCCTCCAGCAAGGGCCGCGGGGGCAGCGTGAACTCGCACTGGCCGAGACCGCGACCGTGACGGTGCTGGACCCGACCGAATCCCAGCCCCTTGAGGATGGAGGTGACCTCGGCGCGCAGATCCCGCAGATGATCGGCGGGCGGCAGGGCCAGATAGGCGTTCTCGGAAAGCGGCCGATGACCGGGGTTGCCGCCGGCGAAGCTCTGCGCCGCCGCCGGTCGGCCCTCGCTTCCCTGAAGCGCGAAACCGGCCCGCATCGGGCCCAGCTCCACCCGCACGTCGTCGAACACAAAGGCGCTCAGCTCGACCCCCACCAGCACCGCCTCGGCGAGACCGAGATCGGCCAGATACTGGACCGCTCTGCGGGCCACGCTGCGCGGATCCCGCTCGTAACCCATGCCGGTGGCCGGCTCCGCCCCGTCGCACAACAGCACCAGGGTGGGCTGGGCGGCGAAGGGATCGGCGAAGGCGGTGGCGAGATCCGGCCGCAGCAGCAGATCGGCCTCGGTGATCTCGCGCCAGCCCGGCACCGACGAGCCGTCGATGAACAGCCCGTGGGTGAGGATGGTGGCATCCACGCTGGCGGCGTCGACCGCGGTGTGGCGCATGCGCCCGGACAGATCGGTGAAACGGAATTCCACAAGCCGATACCCGTCCCGGGCGATGCGCTCGATCAACGCTTCGGGTGTCATCCGCTCCCTCCCGAAGGGTGGATCGCCATTTAGGCGAGCTCCGCGCTAAGGCCAAGGCCCGAGCGGGGTTTTTACCCTTTCTTCATCCCGCCGCGGCACCATCGGCGCGGCTCAGCCGAGGACCCGGTCGATGACCATCCCACCCGCCGTGCCCGGCGGAGCTCCGCTGCTGCAGCCCTCCGCGGACGGGCCGCTGCTGCGGCTCACCGTGGTGGCGAGGGAACCGGAGCGCCTGCTCCTCCAGCTCCTGGGCCGGCTGTACGCCGCCCCGCCGGTCTCTGAACTGCGTCCGGGCACGGTCGTCATGGCACGGCTCGCGGCCCCGCCCGCTCCGCCGGCGGCCCCCGAGGTGCGGATCCAGCTCCGCCTCGCAGGCGGTATCCGCACACTCACCCTGCAGCCGCTCGACCCACCCCGCCCGCTCCGGCCGCCCGAGCGGCCGCCCCAAGGCGAACCGCCCAATCCGATCCGGTTCGTGACCCTCCGCTCCGACGGCCAACGGCTGCTCGCCGAACTGCTGCCCGCACCCTCCTCCAGCGCCGCCGCCCCGGCGGAGGCGGGCGAAGCCGTGCCGGCCGGCAACGACCGCGGCGAGGGCGCTCTCGGCGTGCCCGGAGAGAAAGCG
>JALSGW010000404.1 GCA_026982585.1 Alphaproteobacteria bacterium
GCTCTCCCGCTTCCCGGCCCCTCCTTAGTCGGGCACACCGGGCTGGACAAGCTCGGCCTCCCGCTCCCCTGCGAGCCAGGCCGCCACCAAGGGCGCCAGGCGGCGCACGATCTCCCGCACGCCCTGCGCGTTCGGGTGCAGGCCGTCGGCCTGCATGAGCTCGGGCTTGCCGAACACCCCTTCGAGGAAGAAGGGGTAGAAGGGCAGCCGGTAGCGGGCCGCGAGCCTCCGGTAGACCTCGGCGAAGGCCGCCCCATAGGCCTCGCCCCAGTTGGGCGGCGCGTACATGCCGGTGAGGAAGACCCGCACCCCCCGCTCCCGGGCGCGGCGGATGATGGCATCCAGATTGGCCTCGAGGCGGTCGGTGGGCAGGCCCCGCAGGCCGTCGTTGGCGCCGAGCTCGAGCAGCAGATGGGTCGGGCGTTCGGCCAGCACCCAGTCGATGCGGGCAAGCCCGCCCGCGGAGGTGTCGCCCGAGACGCCGGCGTTGATCACCCGGCAGCGCAGGCCCCGCTCCTCCAGCGCCCGGGCGAGCTGGCTCGGGAAACTGTCCTCGGGCTTGAGGCCGAAGCCGGCGGTGAGCGAATCCCCGAGCACCACCAGCGTGCAGGCCAGCGCGAGACGGGGCAGCAAGAGGGCGAGCAGGGCCAGCACTCCCAGTCCGAGACCCTTGCCGGATCCCCTTCGAAAGGCCATCTCGCCGCCGGTGCCGGGGGCGATGGGGGCGCATGCGAACGGATGGATCGTGATGGCGGACATGATCCGGCTCCAGGACGTGCATCTGACGCTCGAGGGCCCCGCCGGCCCCCTTGCCATCCTTAGCGCGGTGGATCTGTGCGTCGAGGCCGGCGATACGGTGTGCGTGTACGGTCCCTCGGGCGCCGGCAAGTCGAGTCTGCTTGCGGTGATCGCCGGCATCGAGCGCGCCACCTCGGGGCGGGTGGAGGTGGCGGGGGTGGAACTGTCCGCCCTCGACGAGGATGAGCTCGCGCGCTTCCGCCGCCAGCACGTCGGGCTGTTGTTCCAGGCCTTCCATCTCGTGCCCACCATGACCGCCGAAGAAAACGTGGCCTTGCCGCTGGAGCTGCTCGGACGATCCAACGCGCTGGAACAGGCGGCCCGGCTGCTCGAGGAGGTCGGCCTCGGCCACCGTCGCGCCCACCGGCCGGCGGAGCTCTCCGGCGGCGAACAGCAGCGGGTGGCGCTCGCCCGGGCGATGGCGGCCAACCCGCCCTTGCTCCTCGCCGACGAGCCGACCGGCAATCTGGATGCGGCGACCGGCCGGGAGGTGCTGGACCTGTTGTTCCGGCTCCGTGAGGAGCGCGGCACCACGCTCGTCTTCGTCACCCACGATCGGGACCTCGCCGCGCGCTGCCGGCGCCGGGTGGAGATGCGGGAGGGGCGGCTTGCGGACGGGCGCTGACCGGACCGGGCCCGGGTGGGCGGTGTGGCTGCTGCGGATCCTGCGGGGCGGTCGGCGCAGTTTCGGGTTGACCGCGCTCTCCTTGGCGCTCGCGACCGGAGCGCTGGCCACGCTCTTGCTGCTCGAGAACAGCCTGCGGGCCGGGCTCCAGCGGGAGGCGGTGGCGCTCGTGGGCGGCGAGGTGGTGGTGGAGGCCAACTGGCCGTTCGACCGCACCGCCCTCGAAACCTTGCTCCCCGAGGGCAGCCGCATCGCGCGGCTGCTCCACACCCACAGTTTCCTCGAGGTCGACGGGCGCCGGGTGCCGGTGTCCATCAAGGCGGTGGACGAGGCCTATCCTCTGTTCGGATCGCTGCGCCTGGATCCGGACGGCTCCCCGCAAGAGGCCCTCGCCGGCCGGGGTGCGGTGGCGGACGCACAGCTGTTCGCCCGGATCGGCGAGGAGCCGGGGGCGCGGGCCCGCCTCGGCCGGGTCGAGCTCGAGCTGCGCGCGCGGCTCGTTGCCGAACCGGACCGGCCCTCGGGGCCGCTGCAGCTGGGCGCGCGCCTCCTGCTGTCCATCGAGAGTCTCGAGGAGGCGGGGGTGATGCGGCCGGGCGCCCTGGTGCACGAGAGCCTCTACATCGACCTGCCGCCTCAAAGCCGGCCCGAGGAGGTCGCAGCGCGCATCCGCTCGGAGCTGGCCGGGCAGGGAGTCGAGGTGGAGACGCCGGGCGAGATGCTGCCCCAGATCACGGGGGTGCTCGA
This sequence comes from Alphaproteobacteria bacterium, assembly GCA_026982585.1. GTDB lineage: Bacteria > Pseudomonadota > Alphaproteobacteria > Geminicoccales > Geminicoccaceae > HRBIN39. Next base: position 2,171 of record JALSGW010000404.1, read on the forward strand.
GGACCTCTTCACCTATCTCGCCTTCGCCGGTCTCGCCCTGGCCTTCCTGGCGGGGTTGGCGGTGGCGATCGCAGCCCGCGCCCAGCTGCGGGCGAGGCGTCTCGAGATCGCGGTGTTGAAGGCGTTGGGCGCAGGCCGCGGCCAGCTCGTGGCTCTTCTCGCCGGTGAGGTGACACTCGCGGCCGTGCTGGGTGCGCTCGCAGGCCTCCTCGTCGGCGGCGCGGTGGCGGCGCTCGTGCTGGCGCGGCTGGAGCCGCTTCTGCCCTTCGAGACGGCGCTCACGGCGCCTGTGGCCACGCTGCTCGTGGTGGTGCTGCTGGCACCGGCCACCGCGCTCGCCTTCACGCTCCCGACCCTGTTTCGGCTCGCCGATGTTCCGGCCGGCCTGGTGTTCCGCGCCGTGGTGCGTCCCCTTCCGTCCCGGATCACCCCGCTGCGCGCGGCGGTCGTGACGGCATCGGGCGGGGTGCTGCTCGCCCTGGCCGCTCTCGCCCTGCCGCAGCCGCGGCTGCTGCCGCCGTTCCTGTTGGCCTTGTCGGCCCTTTTGGCGCTGAGCTGGGGTTCGGCCCGGGTGCTTGGGATGCTCGCAGAGCGCCTTCGGCGGCGGGCGGGGGCGAGCACGCTGGTGGCCGTCCTGGCGGCGGTCGCCCGCCCGGCTTCCCCGCTTCCGGCACTGATGCTCGGCCTCGGCCTCGGCACCGCGCTGCTCACCAGCCTGCTGTTGTTGCACGGCAGCCTGCGCGCCGAGCTGGCGCTGCGCGTGCCCGCCCGCACCGCCGATGTGTTCCTGCTCGACGTGCGGCCGGAGGAGCGGGCGCGGGCCCGGGAGCTGGTCGCGGCTTTCGGCGGCGCGGTGGTCGAGGAGGCGCCGGTGGTGCGCGGGCGGGTGGTGGCGCTGGACGGGGTGGAGGCCTGGCGGGCCGAAGTGGATCCCCGTTTTCGCTGGGTGGTGCAGGGGGATCGGGCGCTGAGCTGGCGCGCGGATCCTCCTTCGGATGGGCGCATCGTCGCGGGCCGTTGGTGGTCGCAGCACGGCGCGGAACGGCTGCTGGTGTCGGTGGAAGAGCGGGTGGCGAAGGGGCTCGGACTCGAGCTCGGATCAAAAGTGCGCTTCAACATCCTCGGGCGGCTGGTGGAGGCCGAGGTGGCGAATATCCGCGAGGCCATCGACTGGCGCCGCGGCCAGCTCGGCTTCGCCTTCCTGTTCTCTCCCGGTGTCCTGGAACAGGCTCCGCACAGCTATCTGTTCGCCGCGCGGGTGCCCGAGGCGGCCGAGGGCCCGCTCCTCGAGGCGCTTCTGGCCGAGCTCTCGGGCCTTACGCCGGTCTCCGTGCGGGCGATCCTGGCGCGGCTTAGGGAGGTGCTGGACGCCGCGATCCGGATCCTGATGCTGGTGGCGCTCGCGGTGGTGCTGGGCGGCGTGGCGGTGCTGGCGGCGGCGGTGTTCGCCCTGTTCGAGGCTCAGCGCTACACCTTCGCCATCCTCAAGGCCATCGGCGCCACCCGCCTTCAGCTGTTCACCCGGGTTGCCGGCGAATACGGGGCGATCGGCATCCTTGCGGCCGTCTTCGGCACGGTCCTCGGTCTCGCCGCGGCGCTGGCGCTGCTTCAGGGGCTGCTGGAGGTGCCGCTTGCGACCACACCGTGGATGCTGCTCCCCGCCGCGGCGGTGGTGGCGGTGACCCTGGCGGTGGGAGCGGGGGTTTGCCGCCGGCTCTACCGCACCAGCACCGCCCAGCTGCTGCGCGCCCCGATGTGATCACAAGCCCGCGCCCCGCACCCCTGGCGCCCCTAGGGCCCGGTTGTCGGAGCCGGGCGGAAGCGCCAGAATGGCGCCAGCGTAGGGATGCGGTCCGAAGGATCGGGCCGCGCGGTTGGAGCTGCCATCCGCCGCAACGCAGCGAGACGTCGAGCCCATGATCGAACTGTCCCTGATCGGTGTGGTGACGGCCTTCCTGGGTGGCTTGATCAGTTTCCTCTCGCCCTGTGTCCTGCCGCTGGTTCCCGGATACGTCTCCTATGTGGCGGGGACTTCGCTCGACGAGGTGCAGCGCGGGCAGGTGGACCGGCTGCGGGCGCTGGGCTATGCGGCTGTGTTCGTGCTCGGCTTTTCCACTGTTTTCGTCGCCTTCGGGGCGAGCGCGTCGGCGATCGGGGGTCTGCTTTTGGCCTATCGCTACGAGCTGGCGCTTGTGGCGGGGGCGGTGATCCTGCTGTTCGGACTTCATCTATTGGGCCTGCTTCCGATCACCTTCCTCCAGCGCGACTACCGCGTGCAGCTCGCGGTTCCGGGCGGCCGGGCCGTGGGTGCCTACGTGCTCGGCAACGCCTTCGCCTTCGGCTGGACTCCCTGCATCGGTCCGGTGCTGGGGGCGATTTTGACCATGACGGCGAGCACCGCCAGCCTGTCCCAGGGGGTGGTGCTGCTGGCGGTCTACTCCCTGGGGCTCGGCGTGCCCTTTCTGTTGGCGGCGCTGTTCGTGCGCTCGTTGCTGGGGCAGCTCAAGCGCCTGAGCCGCATCGGTCGGAGATTGCAACAGGTGGCGGGGGTGCTTTTGGTGGCGATGGCGGTGCTGATGCTCACCGGACGGTTCGAGGTGCTCGCCTTCTGGCTGCTCGACACCTTCCCCATCTTCACCCTCGTCGGCTGAAGGTTGCCCGCGGCTTTTGGGAAGATGAAACTTCCTTCATGGCGGGGGTGAGGAGGGTGCGGGTTCGCTTGATCGCCGTGCCGAGGGGCCCATATGATGCAACCGCCAAGCGGTGAAGAGGGATTCGGGAGCGGATCGACCATGGACGAGAGGTTCGGCACGCGGGTTGTGACGGCGCGCGCCCCGGCGGCGGAGATCGACGAGGGCCTGCGCAGCTATATGCTGTCGGTCTACAACTACATGGCCCTCGGCCTCGCGCTGACCGGGCTCACGGCCTATGTGGTGGCCAGCACGCCGGCGCTGTGGACGGTGCTGTTCGGCACGCCGCTCAAGTGGGTGGTGATGCTGGCTCCGCTCGGCTTCGTGTTCTTCCTGAGCGCGCGCATCCATCGCATGAGCGTGAGCGCCGCACAGCTCAGCTTCTGGGGCTTCGCGGTGCTCATGGGTCTCTCCATGGCCAGCATCTTCCTGGTGTTCACCTACACCAGCATCGCCCGGGTGTTTTTCATCACCGCCGCCACCTTCGGCGCCGTCAGCCTGTACGGCTACACCACCCGGCGGGATCTCTCCTCCTTCGGCACCTTCCTCTTCATGGGGCTGATCGGGGTGGTGGTGGCGAGCCTGGTCAACCTCTTCCTGCAGAGCAGCGCCTTCCAGTTCCTGATCTCGATCGTCGGGGTGATCGTGTTCGTCGGCCTGACCGCCTACGACACCCAGGCCATCAAGGAGGAGTACTACGAGCTCGACGCTCCCGAAACCGCCGCCCGCAAGGCGATCATGGGAGCGCTCCGCCTCTACCTCGACTTCATCAACCTGTTCATCATGCTGCTGCAACTGTTCGGCCAGAACCGCGAATAGGACATCGGCCGAACCAGCGCACCGTCACCGGAAGGGCCCGCTCCAGGCGGGCCCTTCGTCGTCTCTGGGCGGAGCCGGACTTGCCTTGCCCGGCTCAGCCGAAGGCGAACCGATCGCCGCGGCAGGCATCCAACACCCGCGGGTCGGCTTGGAGCGCTTGCGGCCGGTCGCTGTGCACCAGTCTTCCCCCCAACAACAGCGCGCCGCGGCTTGCAAGCGGAAGTGCGCGAAGCGGCTCCCGCTCGATCCACAACACCGCCTGCACCATGGCGGCGCTGTCTGCGAACAGCCGGGCGAGCCGCTCGGGATCGAGCAGTGCGAGCGGGTGGTCCAACAGCCACACGAGCGGTGCGCGGGCGAGCGCGCAGCCGCTCGCGAGCAGGTAGCGCAGCGCGGGATCCAGGCGCCGGGCGGCTTGGCGGCGGCGCTCGCGCAGCTCGGGCAGGATCGCATAGAGCTGCTCCAGCCTGGCGCGGCCCTCGCGGCCCGGCGGCAGGTACAGCCGCAGCTGCTCGTCCACCGACAGCTCGGGAACGATGAGGGCGGCGCGATCCACCGCGGCGAGACCGGCCTCGCGGCGCGCGCTCGGGGCGAGATCGGTGATGTCGGTGCCGGCGAGCAGGATGCGTCCGTCCACCACGCCGTGGCCCGTTGTGAGAGCGCGAAAAAGGGCGCCTGCGCCGCCGTCCACCCCGTCCAGCACCACGAGCCGCTCGCCCGCTCGGAGCTCGAGCGAAAGCTCATACAGGACGAACCAGCGCCGCTCCGCCACCCAAAGGCCCTGCAGCTCCAGCAGGATGGCACCGCTCATCGCGCCGACACCCGGGAATCGAGGTCCAGATCGGCGAGCTCCGCCACCGGTCCCTGGGCGATCGGCCGCCCTCCCGCCAGCACCAGGCCGAGGCCGCAGCAGGCGCCGAGGCTGAGCCCGTCGCGGTCCGCCAGGACCATCATCACCCCGCGGCGGGTGACCTCCCGTATCAGATCCGCCGTCTCCGCGCGCTCCTCCGCGGACAGACCGGCGAAGGGCCTGTCCCACAGCACGAGCCGCGGGGCGGCGAGCAGGCAGCGGGCCAGCTCCACCCTGCGCAACGCCGGCAGGGCCAGCGACCACACCGGCCGGTGGGCGAGGTGGGCGAGGCGGAGCCGGCGCAGGAGCTCCGCGGGAAGCCAGGGTGGCGATGCAGCCGTCGGCTTGCGGGCCGCATGCCGGGCGGCCCGGGCCAGATGGTCGGCGACGCTCACCCGCACGGGCACCGGCAGCCCCCATGCCCGCACCACGCCGAGGCGCAGGCGACGCCCCGGGCCGAGGTGGGCGAGGTCGCGCCCGTCCAGGCGAATGCGCCCGCGAGCGGGCACGAGCCCGGCCAGCGCGTCCAACAGCAACCCCTCGCTGGCCCCGTCCAGATCCAGTACCGCCAGCGCATCGCCCCGAGAAAGGGTGAAGCTCAGCGGTCCGAGGCGCAACGCTCCGGCGCCCGCGGCCTCGAGCGCCTCCACCACCAGACCCGGTTCGGGCGCAACCCGCGCCGTCATGCTTCACCCCGCCGTCCGGCCGCGGTACGGCCTGCCATCGACCGCGCCGCCCGCTCGGGAAGGGCGAGCAGTCCGGAGAGCGCGAGCATCCCGAGCGCCACAAGGCCCCGCACATCGGCGTCGGGAAACAAGGGGGCGGCCAGGGAGGGCAGGGTGAAAACGCCGAAGGCGGCAAGAAAGGCTGGTCCAAGCCGTGCTCCGGCGAGCCACAGGCAGGCCGCGAGCGCCGCCGCGGCACCGAGCGGCGAAGGCGGCGGAAGTCCGAACGCCTGGGCCACCGCGAAACCTCCCCCTGCCGATGCCGCGAGCACCACGCCGACCGATCCATAGAAAAAGCGCCACCCCGCACCGCCGAGCCCCATGGCCGCCGCCGGTCCGGGACGGGCGGCGGCAAAGGCGAGTTCCGCCGCCGCACGGGCCCCCAGGAGCCGGTCGGCCACGATCACCGCCGCGGCGGCGAGGGGCGCCCACAGCCACAGCATCGAGGGGTCGACCGTCGGGCTGGACGAGGGCGCGGGCACGCGGCCGTGCAGGAGAACCAGGAAGAGAAGCAGCAGCGCCGAGGCGGCGCGCTCCGGACGGAGCAACGCCGACACGGACAGGAGCGGGATGAACAGGAGTGCGGTGGCCGCGGCCGAAAGCGGGAGTGCGCTTCCATCCCCGACCCCCGCCGACAGCGCGAGCACGAGGGCCGCGGGTGCGACCAGCCACGGCGCGCCGCTTCGCTGCAGCAGCACCCCGGAGCTCACCAGGCTCGCCACGGCGAGGCCATCCGCGGCGAATGCGTAGCCGAGCGGTGCTGCCAGGAGCAGCAGCGCGACGCCGGGTGCCAGCAGCGGCAGGATGGCGAGGGCCGGCGACACGGTCTACTCCGGCTCCCTTCTTCGGGGAAAGACAAGCACCACGGCCGCAGCCGCCCCCATGAGCACCCACTCTCCGGGCCCGATCGGAAGCGCGAAGAGGTTGGCCGACAACTCC
>JALSGW010000405.1 GCA_026982585.1 Alphaproteobacteria bacterium
CGAGTTGTTGGAGACGCTGTTCCAGGGAGGTTCGCTCGCGGGCGAGCTGGTCCCGCTGCTGGGCCAGGTCGGCGAGCTCCCGCTCCCGCTCGGCGAGCACGGCCTCCCGTTCCCGCCGTTGCCGCTCCGCCTGGGCGAGGGCGGCCCGGCTTTCCTCCAGCATCCGGGTCAGCTCCGCGACCCGGCCTTCCAGCTGTTCGCGCTCCGCGCGCAGCCGCTCGCCCTCCGATGCGAGCGCATCCAACCGGCTTTGCTGCTCCGCCACCAGTTGCTCGAGCTCCGCCCGCCGGGAGTCGAGGGCGGCGCGCTGCTCTCGCACGGTCGCAAGTTCGCTCTCCCGCTCGTCGAGCCGGCGGCGCAGCTGGGCGAGCATCGCCTCGCGTTCCTGGAGCCGCGCGGCGAGCGCCGCCCGCGCCTGCTCCCGCTCGTCGAGCTGCTCGCGCAGGGAAGCCCGCTCCTGTTCCAGGGCGGCCAGCCGTTGTCCCAGTTCGTCCTGTGCCTTTCGCGCCGCATCCAGCTGGGCCTCGAGGTCCGCTGCGGCGCGTTCGCGTTCGGCCAGCGATTGGGCGAGCGCCGCCTGTTCCTGCTGCAGACGGGCGATTTCGCCTTGGCTCCGCTCCACCTCCGCCTGCGCCCGGGCGAGCTCCTGGGCGAGCCGCGCCCGCTCGCCCTCCAGCTCGGCCGCCGCCTGTTGCTGCGCTGCCAGCTGTTGGGCGAGCTCGGCGGCCCGCCGCTCGGCCTCCTGGAGCTCTTCGATGCGGGCGAGCAGGGTGGGCACGTCCGCCGGCTCGCCGCCGTTGAGGGCGCGGGCCAGCTGCTCGAGCCGGTCCTGGGCGTCCAACAGCCGCACGGTCCCATACCAGGCCACCCCCACCAACACCGCCAGGGGGAGGGCGAGGAACAGGATCAGGCGCAGGCGGTTGCGCCGGTACCACTGCCGGAATTGTTGTTCGAGCTCGTCCATACCGTCGCTCATCGCATTCTCTCCTCAGCCGCCGGCGCCGTAGAAGCGCCGCAGCAGCATCACCAGCCGCGGTTCAGAGTTGGCCCGGCGACGCTGCATCTGGCGCCAGCGGTCCGCCAATACCATGAGACCCTCGCGCCGTTCGCGGTGCTCGAGGGCATCCGCGAGGGGCACTGCTGCCACCGCGAGCAGGGCGAAGCCCAGGGCGGCGGTGAGAAACCGCCAGCCGTCCGCGATGCCGAGCTGAAGCGGCGCCGCGTCCGCGGGCTTGAGCCAGGCGGTGAGCAGCAGGATCAGCCCCAAAACGGCCAGCCCTGCCGCCAGCAGGGCGCTCTGCACGAGGCGCCGCCGGTGTTCCGCGCGCCAGCTCTCCAGGCGGGCTGCCAAGCTCTCGTCGTGTGCGTTCACCATCCTCCCTCCTTTCGGCCGGTGCGTCCTGCGGGCGGTGGCCCGCCGGCTGTGGGTCAACGGGTGGTGAGGCGGATCTCGATACGCCGGTTGCGCCGATAGGCCTCCTCCGTGTCCCTCGGGTCAAGCGGTTGATACTCGGCAAAGCCCCGCGCCGCCACCCGTTCGGGCGGGATGCCCTGCTCGATGAAGAACCGCGCCACCGCGATGGCGCGGGCGGTGGACAGTTCCCAGTTGGAGGGAAAGCGCGGGGTGTGGATGGGGCGCTTGTCGGTGTGACCGTCCACCTGCAGCACCCAGGGCAGATCCTCCGGCAGCTCCGGCAGGATCTGCTTGAAGATGTTGATGAACCGCAACAGTTCCCGGCGTCCCTCCTGGTTGATCTCGGCGCTTCCGCTGGCGAACAGGATCTCGCTCTGGAACACGAACCGGTCGCCCACGATGCGCACGTCCGGCCGGTCGCCGAGCAGCTCCCTGAGCCGGCCGAAGAAGTCCGAGCGGTAGCGCTCGAGCTCCCGCACCCGGCTCGCCAGGGCCAGGTTGAGCCGCCGTCCCAGCTCGGCGATCTCGGCGGTCTGGCGCTGGATCTCGGCCTCCCGCAGCTCGAGCGCGCCGCCGAGGGCGACGAGCTGCTCGGAGAGGGTGGCGATCTGTTCCTGGAGGCGGGCCGCCCGGGCCAGCGCCTCCTCGCGCGCGGCCCGGGCCTTCTCCTGCTCGGCTTCGAGGCGGGCGATCAGCTCGGCGAGCTCGCTCACCTGCCTTTCGCGCTGTTGGAGCTGGGTCTCGAGGCTGGCCACGCGCTCCTGGAACCGTTGTTCCTGGGCCGCGAGCTCGCTCTCGAGAGCCCGCGCCCGGCGCGCGAGCGCACCCCGCTCGTTCTGCAGTGCGAGCAGACGCTGCTCGAGGGCCGCCTGTTCCTCCGCGAGCCGTGCCGTCCGTCGCTCGAGCTCCGCGCGCGCCGCCTCGCTCTCGAACAGCTGCGCCTCCACCTCTTCCTTGGCGACGCCGAGCGCCTCCAGATCGGCGGTGAGCCGGGCGATGTCGCGCCGCAGCGTGCGGGTCAGCTCCCGTTCCCCTTCCAGTTCCTCGAGCAGCCGGGCCACCCGCTCCTCCAGGCGCAACACCGCCGCATCCCGTCCCCTGAGGAGCTGGCCCAGGAAGAACTGCGCCAGCACGAACACCGCCACCAGGAACACGACCACCATCAGGATCGCCGACAGGGCGTCGACGAACCCTGGCCAGATGTCCACCCGGTCGCGTGCCGCCCGGGTCCGGGGCATGCGCTCCTACTCCCCGGCGACGGCCTGCGGTTCCCCGGCGGCGATGGCGATGGTCCGCGCCACCAGCTTGATCTCCTTGCGCAACTCGCGCACGGTGAGCTCCCGCCCCCTCTGCAGCTCCTCGCACAGGCGGCGCAGCTGCAGGTCGATGTTGGCGAGATGCCGCCGGGTCACCTCGTCCAGCACCAGGCCGCGGCCCTCCTCGCCGAGGCGATGGGCGAGCTGGCGCTGGACCTCGGCGAGCTGGCTCAGCACCCGGCGATCCTGCTCGAGCCGATCGCCGAGCGCCACCAGCGCCTGGGCCAGCACGCCCAGCTGGTCCTGGAACTTGTCCCGCCCCGCCTCCGCCCGCTCGAGCGCGCGCTCCATGCGCTCGAGATTCTCCGCCGTCTGCTGCAAGAGCGCCTCCACATAGGCGGGAAGCGGCTGCGAGGGCGGGAGCACGGTGCCGGTGACCGCCGGGCGCGCCGGCTGCAGCTCGCCGGCGCCGTGGCGGGTGAGACCGGAGATCCATTCCTCCACTTCGTGATAGAAGCCATTCTGGGCCTGGCTCGCCTGCAGGTCCACGAAGCCCAGGATGAGCGAGCCGGCGAGGCCGAACAGCGAGGAGCTGAAGGCGGTGCCCATGCCGGACAGCGGTGCCGTGAGGCCGGCCTTGAGCTCGTCGAACACCCCGACGAGATCGCGGCCGGCGAGCTGCAGCTCGGAGATCACCTCCGCCACCGCGCGGATGGTCTGCAAAAGCCCCCAGAAGGTGCCGAGCAGGCCGAGGAAGATCAGCAGACCGGTGAGATAACGGGCGATGTCGCGGCTCTCGTCGAGACGGGCGCCGATGCCGTCCAGGAACTGGCGGGCGGAGGCGGGGTTGAGGCAGGCCTGGCCGATGCGCTCCTGTTCGGCCAGGGCGGCGGCGAGCGGCGCGAGCAGTCTGGGCGGATCGCGGTCCCCCGCGGCGATCAGCCCCGACTGATAGGCCCGGATCCACTCCAACTCGGGGCGCAGCAGCAGGATCCGCCGCACGGAATAGGCGATCCCCGCCAGCAGGGCGGCCAGGATGAAGCCGTTTAAGGCCGGATTGTGGAGGAAGGCGTTCCACAAAACCTCGGCGCCCAGGGCTGCGACCAGCACGGCGGCGGCGAGGAACAGCCAGATGCGGTTCAGGAAACGTCGGGGTTCGGTCATCCAGGTCGCCCTGCGGCAGCCCATCTATACGCGGACAAGCATAGACCTCGAGCCGGCAGCTTGCCAGCCGCAATCGGAAATGGCCGGCCGCTGGCCCCTTCACCCATGCACCAACACGCGCCGTCGGTAGCTCAGCGCCTCGGCCAGATGGGCGCGGCGGATCACCGACGCCCCCTCGAGGTCGGCGATGGTGCGGGCCACCCGTTGGATCCGGTGGAAGGATCGCGCCGACAGGCGCAGCCTCGCTGCCGCCCGGTGCAGCAGATCGCGCGCGCCGGCATCCAAGGGCGCGAGCCGATCCAGCAGCTCGCCCTCGAGCTGCGCGTTGACGGCGAGATCCGGCCGCCCCGCCTCGACCAACCGCCGCCGCTGCCGTTCCCGTGCCCGCACCACCCGCTCCCGCACCTCCGCACTGCCCTCGCGCGGGGCGGGCAGGGAAAGCTCACCCGGCGCCAGGGCCGGCACCTCCACGTGCAGATCGATGCGGTCCAACAGCGGTCCCGAGATCCGTCTCTGGTAGTCTTCGGCGCAGCGCGGAGCGCGGCTGCAGGCCAGCGCCGGATCGTCGAGATGCCCGCAACGGCAGGGGTTCATGGCCGCCACCAGCTGGAAGCGGGCCGGATAGGTGACGTGTCGATGGGCGCGGGCGACCGTGATGGTGCCGTTCTCGAGCGGCTGGCGCAGCGCCTCGAGGACCTGACGTTGGAACTCCGGCAGCTCGTCCAGGAACAACACCCCGTGGTGGGCGAGCGACACCTCGCCGGGCCGGGCGTTCGGTCCGCCCCCGACGAGCGCCGCCACCGAGGCGCTGTGGTGGGGGGCGCGGAAGGGACGCTGCCGCGACAGCCGTCCGTCGACGAGCCGTCCGCCGACGCTGTGGATGAGACCGACCTCCAGCACCTCGGCCGCATCGAGGGGCGGCAGCAGGCCGGCAAGCCGGGCCGCCAGCATGGACTTGCCGCTTCCGGGCGGGCCCACGAACAGGAGATGATGTCCGCCCGCCGCCGCCACCTCGAGCGCCCGTTTCGCGGTCTCCTGGCCCTTGACGTCGCGCAGATCGGGGGCGCCGCCATGGTCCGGCGCGGGCTCTGCGGCAGGCGGCCGCAGCCGCCGCTCGCCCCGAAGATGCTGGATGAGCTCCAGAAGATGAGCGGCGGGTGCGACCTGTACCCGCTCTCCCACCCATGCCGCCTCGCCGCCCGACGCCGCCGGACAAAGCAGGCCGAACCCGCGCTCGGCGGCGAGCAGCGCCGTCGGCAGCACGCCCGCAACCGGCCTCAGGGCGCCGTCCAGCGCGAGCTCCCCGAGGGCGAGCTGGCCGTCCAGCGACTCCTGCGCAAGGGTGCCCATGGCGGCGAGCAGGCCGAGGGCGATCGGCAGATCGAAATGGCTGCCCTCCTTGGCCAGGTCCCCCGGCGCGAGGTTGACCAGGATGCGTTTGGGCGGCAGCGTCAGGCCGACCGCCGCCAGCGCCGCCCGCACCCGCTCCCGGCTCTCCGCCACCGCCTTGTCGGGCAGCCCCACCATGGCGAAGGCGGGAAGCCCGGCCCCGATCTGGACCTCCACCTCGACGAGCTGCGCATCGAGGCCGACGAGCGCCGCCGTCAGGCTGCGGGCCGTGGCACGACCGGTCGCTCGCGCGGCACGCCGGGACACCATGTCCATCCCGGATTCATCCCGCCGCAGACGCCTCCTCGGAAGGCGGCGCCTCGCGCAGCTGGATCACCACCCGGCGGGATGAATCGCCCTCGCGGTAGTCCTCCTCGACCCGCACCAACCGCGCGCCCAGGAGCTTTTCCACAAGCTCCCGCACCCGCTTCACCCGCCGTTCCGCGATCCAGCGGTTGTAGCGGCGCGCCTCCTCCGGGGTGCGGGCGTTGCGCACACCGCCCTCGGCGACCGCCGCCTCGATCCGCACCACATAGCGCGAATCCGGAAGCCCCCCGAGCCAGGAGCGCAACCTCTTGGCGTCCTCGTGGGCGAGGTAGCTGCTGTTGATCCGAAACACCAAGGTGAGGCTCTGCTGCGGCTCCGCCCGCAGCGCGGTCTCTCTTGGCCGCGCCTCGGAAGCGGGCGCCGGGGTGGACGGCGCCGCCGTGCGTTCGGGCTCGTCCGTGACCGCGGCGGTCTTGGGAGGATCCGGCTCCCGGTCGACCGTTTCCGCCCTCTCGACCGGCCGCGCAACCGGAGCGGGCGCCTCTGCCCCTTGCGGCGCGCGCACCACCGCATCCTCGGGCTCGGGAACGGACGTCTCGGCCGCAACCGGTGGCGTCTCGCCGCCGTCCTCGCGCGCCTCCCCCCGCCTCGCCGCCGCCTTCACGCCCTCCAAAGCGGCATCCGGCCCGGCACCGCCTGTCGCGAGGGCCACCGCCTCGCCGGCGCAGTCCTCGCCCGGGGCCAGTTCGAACACCCAAAGCGTCACCCGGCTCGCCGGGACCGCGAACTGCCAGTCCCACACGCTCGCCACCGTCTTGCCGGGAAGGCGGTAGCGTGCGAGCAGCTCCTGTACGGTCTCCGCGCGCTTGCGCGCGAGCCTGTGGGCGGCGAGACCGTCGCCCTCGGCATCCGGTCCCGGACGGACATGGCCGATGGCCTGGGCGGTGAGGAAACAGTCGGTGGCGTGACGCGCCACAATGGCGGCGAGGGCGCGCTCGGAGGCGGGCTGGAGCTCGGCGCTGCCAGCGGGGAAGGGGATCGCATACACCGAGACCAGGGCCACCCGGCCGTCCTTGAGGATGAGGGGGGCGCGCTCGGAGAGAAGCTCGGAAACCGGCCCCGCCTCCTGGGCCAGCGCCACGCCGGCCGCGCACCAGAGCCCGAGGAGCGGAGCGATCAGGCGACGCGACACCGCACAACCTCCCGCAGCGATGAGCCCCCTGCCCTACCTGAGCGCGAACCGCAGTATGGGCGAATCGCGGGAAAAGGCAATCGCCGCGTCTTGGCGGTATGCTTTGCGGCGTCTATGTGGGCGGGCGGTCCGGTGGCGTGGAGGGGCGGGGTTGGCGCTCGGGGCGCCGCGCGTCTGGCTGTTGCTTGCGGAGAAGGTGGGCGACAACGCCCAGGTGCGGGTGCTGGCCGAAGCCCTCGGTCTTCCCTTCGAGGTGCGGCGGCTCGTGATGCGTCCGCGCTATCGGCTGGGCAAGCCCCGTTTCCGGCCGACCCTGCGCCATCTCGATCTGGCCCGCTCGGATCCGCTCGAACCCCCCTGGCCCGATCTCATCCTCACCATCGGCCGTCGCTGTGCCATGGTGGCCTTGTGGATCAAACGTCGTTCGGGCGGCCGAAGCCGCATCGTGCTCGTGGGGCGCCCGCGTCAGCGCATGGGCGATTATGATCTCCTTTTGGTGCCGCCCCAATATCCGCTGCCCGACAACGGCCGTGCGGTGGCGCTGGAGCTCCCCCTCATGCGGGTGGATCCGGAGCGGCTCGCCCGGGCGCGGGAACAGTGGCGGGAGCGGCTCGCCGGCTTTGCCCGCCCGCTCACCGCGGTGCTGGTGGGAGGAGCCACCCGGCCCTACCGGCTCGACGGCACGGTGGCGGACCGGCTGCTCCGGGACGTCCAGGCGTTGCGGGCGCGCGATGGGGGCAGCCTGTTCATCAGCACGAGCCGCCGCACGCCCGAATCGGCCGCGACGGTGCTGGCGCGCGCGGTCGAGCAGGGTGCCGGCTTCTACCGCTTCCGGCCGGAGGGCGGGGACGACAACCCCTATCTCGGCCTGCTCGCGCACGCCGATCGCTTCGTGGTGACCGGGGATTCGGTGTCCATGCTGGTGGAGGTGGCGCGGCTCGGGCGCCCGCTCGCGGTCTATCCGCTGCCCGTGCGCGAGACGCTCGCGGACTGGATCGCACGCCGCCTCCTGTGGGCGCTGGCGCCGGGCGCGCCGCTCGGCGGTCTCGGCCGCGCGCTGCGCGCGCTCGGCCTGATCGGGGTTCCCCGCGATCTCGAAGCGCTCCACCGCCGCCTCTATGAACGGGGACTGGCGGTTCCCTTCGGCGCGCCCTTTCCGCCCCCGCGAAACCGTTCGTCCGGCGAGGACGAACTTGTGGCCCTGGCCGAGCGCGTGCGGCGCTTGGTCGCGCCATGACCGGCGCCCGGGGCTCGGTGGGCGGGACTTGCGGATTGGATGTGGGGCCGCGAGCCTGCTATGGAGAAGCCCGCTTCGGGAACGGGACCATGTGGCTGGCTTTGTACCTGCGCCTTCAGCGCGAGGGCCTGCGTCTTGCGCTCCGGCCTCTCGACGAGGGGCGGCGCAAGCGCGCCGAACGGTGGCATCGCGGCCTCGAGGACCATCTGCAGCTGCGGCGCGCCGATGCGGTGGTGGTGTCCTTCGGCAAGAGCGGCCGCACCTGGCTGC